>JBGAVB010000086.1:0-8633 GCA_044228345.1 Anaerolineae bacterium
GCCCGCGGCCGCGCAGCAGGGCATCGGCGCGATTCTCGACGCCCTGCGTTGGCTCGCCTTCGGTCCCAGCGGCCCCGCCGTACCGCCCCTTTGGTTTTGGCCGGTACTGGCCGCGCTGCTGCTCGGCATACTGCCTGTCGCGATGAACCCCAAGGCCCGCACGACGCCCGCGCCTGCGCAGGCGCCGCCGGGGTCGGGGTCGAAAGGCCGCGCCGCATCGCAGCGGCGGGCGGCCGCCGCACCGACGCGCCTCCCGCCGCCCGCGCCAGCCGCTGCGCCTGGTGCGTGGACGGCCTGGGCCTTGCCTGTGGCCTGGCTGCTCGCGCCTCTCCTCCTGATGCTGGCGTTCGGTCTCTTCAAGGATGCCTATCTCAAGTTCTTGCTAATCGCCAGCCCGGCCTGGGTCCTCCTGCTGGCCCGCGGCCTGCTGCTGCCGCTGGCGGCCCTGCGCGCGACGCCGACAGGAACTGCCGCGCCGAGCCGGCCAGTGTGGCTGGCGTTGGCCTGGCTCACCGTTGGCCTGGTTGGCATCACGGTGGGATCAGCGCTGGCGCTGAATGCCTATTATACGGACCCTCGTTTTGCACGTGATGATTACCGCGGCATGGTGCGCACCATCAACGCCGCGGCGACGCCGCAAGACGCCATTGTACTCGATGCGCCCGGTCAGCGCGACGTTTTCTCTTACTATTACCAGGGCGACTTGCCCGTGTTGGCGCTGCCGGCGCAGCGGCCGCCCGCGGCCGTCGAGACCACCGCCGCATTGGCGCAAGGCCTGGCCGGCAAGCGGCGCGTCTATGCGCTCTTTTGGGCCACCGACGAAAGCGACCCGCAGCGCCTGGTTGAAACCTGGCTGGATCAAAACGCGTACAAGGTGCAAGACGCCTGGCAGGGCAACGTGCGTTTCGTCACCTACAGCCTGCCGCAGGCCCAGACGCCTCTGCAGCCGCGGGCCGTCTCCTTCGCCCCGCTGGCTGATCTGACCGGCCTGGCGCAAAGCGCAGACGCAGCGGCCTCTGGCGATGTGCTGGAAATCACCCTGCGTTGGCAGGTGACAGCGGCGACGACGCTGCGCTACAAGGTATTCCTGCAGCTCCTTGATGACCAAAACCAGGTCTGGGCGCAGCGCGACGCCGAGCCGGTGGGCGAGAGCCGCCCGACCTCCTCCTGGCAGGTCGGCGAGACGATCACCGATCGCCACGGCCTGCTGATTCCGCCCGGCACGCCGCCCGGCCGTTATCGCCTGATCGCCGGCTTGTACGATGCCGCCAGCGGCGCTCGCCTGCGCACCCCATCCGCCGACTTTGTGGATCTGGGCGCGCTGGACGTGACCCGCCCGGCCAAGCTCCTGCCCCGCGCAGCCTTCACCATGAATATCGTCGCCAACCAGTCGTTTGGCGATGTTACCCTTCTTGGCTTCAACCGCTGTCCGCGCGGTTTCAGTCACGCGCCGGAAACTCCCTTGCATGCGGGCGATCTTCTGCACCTTGATCTTTTCTGGCAGGCGGACAAGGCGCCCACGCAAGACTGGTGGGTCACGGTCAGCCTGGGTGACCTGCCGGCCGGGCGCCGGGTGGAAGGGCAGGCGCCGTTAGCCAGCCTTGCCTACGCCGCCCCGCAGTGGCAGGTCGGCGAGATCGTGCGCGGCCAGCTCGACCTGGCCCTGCCGGCTGACCTGCCGCGCGGAACTTACCCCCTGCGGCTGGCCGTTCATGGGCAGGGAACAGCGCCCGGGCAGGGTGCCATGGTAGGGCGTGTAGACATAACGACATCACCCTAAGCTGCGCACACATCGCACACGCGATGCGGACTGTCCATTGGTGGTGGATTACCCGAGACCCGTTCAAGACCGATGGGTTGGCATCAATCAAGACCAAGAGAGCAGCAAGCATGGCGTGAAAGCACGAAACAGCGATGGAGAGGTTCCTACGCTTGAAGACCATGAATTACTGTGGTAAACTTGAGACATTACCTGCCAGAAACGAGATAGGGCATCTCAACGTGAAGGCTTGAATGGAGTAATACTTATGTTGGCAACAATGACGCTGAAGCCAGAAGCTTTGCCGATAATCAGGTCGAGCCTGGATATGAAACGAAAATCACTGGAGACCAGCCTCAGACGATACCGCACGCGTTTGACAGACCTTGAGGTGCGTTTTGCAATGACGTCCCAGGATTTCGTACGCCGTTTCAATGCAGGCGAATTGGGCGACGATGCGGTGTGGTTCGAATGGGATTACGTCTTAGATGCCCAGCAGGAGACGATGCGCCAACTCGAGCTTATTCGCACCATTAGCCTATGAATACTGACGAGTACCTGTTAGCACTCGAAGTGAAACTCCGTTCGATTGAAGGCTATGTCGTCGCGCAAGCGATGGAGCAGGAGATTGATGCAAATATCGGACTTGGATATATCCGAGGCAGTATTGTATTCTTTGACGGTTCCCGGCTCGAATTCACGGAGCAATTGCCTCCAAGTCGCCGAAAATACCGCATTCATTTGATGAATGCCGACGATCAGCTCCTTGTACGTTGGGATTCTGCTCCACATCATCAAGAATTGAGCACCTACCCCTTTCACAAACATACCATGCGTGGTGTAGAGGTGTGTAAAGCAGTGACTGTTCTTGAAGCGTTGGATGAAATCATCGGCATGCTTAGCCTCTGATGCGTTGCCCCGTGCTGCACTTGACAATCTAGTTATCCCGTGCTACTATTTCGACATTGAACGATTCAAGGTGGAATAGTCATGCCAACCCATTTTCAAGGTGAGCCAGAGCAAGTTTTGGCCCTCGATACCTTTGTCAAGCTGCAGCGTGCGTCCGATTCATTCATGGCGCGGCTGCATGCACATGGAACGCACGCGGAGTTGACGCCCACGCAGTTTGCTGTCATGGAGAGCCTGCTGCATCTCGGCCCGATGTGCCAGAATGTCATTGCCAGCAAGATCCTCAAGAGTTCGGGCAACATCACGATGGTGATTGACAACCTGGAAAAGCACGGCCTGGTGCGTCGCGAGCGCGACGCCGAAGACCGCCGGATGGTCGTCGTGTCATTGACCCCGGCCGGCGAAGAAGCTATTCGGCGCATTTTCCCGGTGCACGTCGCGGCCATCGTTGAAGAGATGAGCGCGCTCACGGCCGATGAGCAGCGCACGCTGGGCGCGCTGTGCCGCAAGCTGGGCCGTGGGGCGTCCACCGCTGACTTGCCCGCGCCGGCCGACGCCTAAGAACTCGATCGCGCCCCGAACCACATCTCTGCATCAACACCAGATTGTAATTGAACCTACAGCAGAATGAAGGAAAATAGTTTAATATTAAATCATTAAGTGATGAATTAAAAAACATCAAAGCATTGCAACTTGAAGGAGATTTACACCATGGCTTGGACAATTGACCCCTCACATACGCGTGTCGTTTTCTCAGCGCGGCACATGATGATCTCGAACGTGCACGGATCTTTCGAGAACGTTGGCGGCGTTGTTGAGTTTGATGAGCAGAACCCGGCGCAGTCGGCCCTCGACGTGCAAATTGATGCCGCCAGCATCAACACGCGTGATTCTCGGCGCGACGACCATCTCAAGTCGCCTGATTTCTTGGACGTGGCCAACTTCCCGCACTTGACGTTCAAGGGCACCAAGATGGAAGTGCTGAGCGCAGAGCGCGGCCGCATTACCGGCGACTTGACGATCCGGAACGTCACGCGTCCGGTCACGATGGATGTGGAATTCAACGGCATGGCGAAAAGCCCATGGGGCGCCACCAGCGCAGGATTCAGCGCCAGCACCAAGATCAGCCGCAAAGACTGGGGCCTGAACTGGAATGTGGCCCTGGAGACCGGCGGTTTTCTCGTGAGCGATAACATCAACATCAACATCGAGGCCGAAATCGTCAAGCAGGCATAGTCCCATTTGCCTTTTCGCCCCTGCGCGAATAAACTAACAGCCCGCTCATGCGCAAGCGCATCTCAATGCGCTTGCGCTGTTCTGTTGATCGCAAGCGAGGATGGCAACTATGCAATTTCTGAACTCTGTACGCAGCAGCTTCACCCCGCTGCGCTTCGCGAACTTCCGTCATTACCTTGCTGGACAGTCTGTCTCGTTGATTGGCACCTGGATGCAAGCCACGGCGCAGGGATGGGTCGTATGGGAATTGACCCATTCTCCCGCTGCGCTCGGCGCCGTGGCGATGCTGTCCACGCTGCCCATTCTCCTCTTTGGTCCAATGACCGGCGTGTGGGCAGACCGCCTTGATCGCCGCAAGCTCCTGATCGGCTCGCAGACGGTCGCCATGCTGCTCGCATTTTCGCTGGCATT
Source organism: Anaerolineae bacterium (assembly GCA_044228345.1). GTDB lineage: Bacteria > Chloroflexota > Anaerolineae > SSC4 > Amarolineaceae > Amarolinea. Next base: position 4,316 of record JBGAVB010000086.1, read on the forward strand.
CCTGGTGCAAACCGGGCTGGTGCAGTTGTGGCACATCTACGTGCTCAGTTTCTTGTTAGGCATCGTTTCGGCGGTTGATTTCCCCGCTCAGCAAGCCTTCATTGGTGATTTGACCGGCATGGGCGAGGTGCGCAAGGCAGTGGTCGTCAATGCCATGATCATGCAGGTGAGCCGCATGGTCGGCCCAGCCTTGGCGGGCTTTGTGGTGGGTTCATTGGGGGCTGCCGTGGCTTTTGGGATCAACGGACTGAGCTTCGTCGCGGTGATCATCAGCCTCCTCGTGGTGCGATCGCAGCAGGTGCGGCGCCCTTCCAGCGGCAACTTCTTGACAGAGTTCACAGAAGGACTGCGCTTTATCCGTACGCAGCCCCGCCTGCAGGATGTAATCCTGTACACCGTCTTTGTGACGTTCTTCGGCCTGTCGGTGATGAATATCCTGGCGGCCGTAGCAGACCGCGTCCTTCATGGTAAGGCAGACACGTTGGGGCTGCTCATGGCTGCATCGGGCGCGGGCGCGCTGGTGGGGGCCATCGGTGTGGTGCCCATCGTGCAGGGTTTTGCGCGTACCGGCATCATTCTCGGGCTGTGCTGCGCCTGGGCCGGGACGTGGTTTGTTTTCTTCTCGTTTTCAACCTGGCTGCCGCTGTCCATGCTCTGCCTCTTCATCGTTTCCTTGACTGTCCCCGCGGTCATTACCACCGCCAGCGGGCTCCTGCAAACCATGGCCCCGCCTACGATGCGCGCCCGACTGCTCAGCGTCTTCACCATGGTCAGCTTCGGCATTCAGCCCCTGGCGTCGCTGGTTCTGGGATTCAGCGCCCAACACCTGGGCCCGGCATTGGCGATTCGCATCAACGGTGTGGCGATGGTGGCGGCCGTCTTGCTTCTGCTCGGCCTGCGCCCTGCCCTGCGCCGTTGGGAGTCTGCGCCGGTGGTCGCTGCGGTCGTTGAAGCTACACAAGGAAATAGGTAAGCCGTGTTTGGTTAGCGACAGCCTATGATGCTGGTCAGACTCTTCTCCTTCGTGCTCGGATTTGCCCTGGCCGTCAGCGCGGTCTATTCCGCCGTACAGACGTTTGTCCTGCCGCGCAGTGCACCAGACCGACTTACCACCGCCGTCTTCCGCAGCGTTTATAGTCTTTTCGCACTGCGTCTGCGTCGAACTTCTGCCTACGAAGAACGCGACCGCGCGCTGGCTTTCTTTGCGCCGGCTGCCGTGTTGACCCTCATACCCGTCTGGTACACCTTCCTTCTGTTCGGCTTTGCCGCCATGTTCTGGGCGGTCGGCGTGCCTACCTGGTATCAGGCCTTCAAGATCAGTGGCTCTTCCCTCCTCACCCTCGGATTTGCGACGAGCGATGGCGCCCTCCAGATGGTCTTGACCTTCGTCGAGGCTGCTACCGGTTTGATCCTGGTGGCTCTTCTGATTGCTTACTTGCCCACCATGTACTCTGCGTTTTCCCGACGAGAGACAAACGTATCCATGCTTGAAGTGCGGGCCGGCAGTCCACCCTCGGCCGTTGATATGCTGCTCCGCTTCCATCGCATTCACGGCTTGCAGCGGCTGCGCGAACAGTGGGCGACCTGGGAAGCCTGGTTTGCCGACATCGAAGAAAGTCATACGTCGTTGGCCCCGCTGGTGTTCTTTCGCTCACCCCGGTCAGACAAGTCCTGGGTGACGGCGGCCGGCGCTGTGCTCGATGCGGCCGCATTGACCCTGTCCACGCTGGACATTCCGGCCGCCGCCGAAGGTCCGCTCTGTGTGCGGGCTGGCTACCTGGCGCTCCGCCGCATCGCAGATCTTTTCGATATTCAGTACAATCCGGATCCCCATTTTCCTGTTGACGCAATTAGCGTCACCCGTGCTGAATTTGATGCCGCGTGTGGCACCCTGGAGACCTCGGGGGTGCCGCTGAAGGCCGATCGCGATCAAGCGTGGAGCGATTTTGCCGGGTGGCGGGTGAACTACGACCGGGTGCTGTGCGCGTTGACCTGGCTGACCATGGCGCCGCCGTCACCCTGGTCCGGCGCGCGCCCGACCCATCTGTCCCTCATGCCCTTCCGCCGTTTGCCGATGGCTCGCCGCGCTCGGCGCAGCCAATGATCGCATGTGGCCGTGGTAAGGCCCCGATGCCGGTTTGACCTAACAAAAAAGCTGGGTTGACAAGAATCTATCCTGTCAATCCAGCTCATTTCTGTTCAGACGTGTGCTTCTGGCGATCTGCTACGCCAGCAAACGGGCCGTCAATTCGATGTCAACGCTGGCCAGGGCCTTCGAGACCGGACAGCCAGCCTTGGCCGCAGCGGCCTTTTCCGCAAACGTGGCTTCGTCCAGGCCTGGGACTTCGGCCTCAGTGTTCAACTCGATCTTGGTGATCGTCGGCCCCGCGCCCAGGTGCACCTTGGCCGTGGTGTGAATTCTGGTGGGCGTGAAGCCCGCGTTGCTCAACAGCGCCGAGAGGAACATCGAGTAGCAGCCGGCATGCGCCGCGCCAATCAGTTCCTCGGGATTGGTGCCCTTCTCCTCCTCAAAACGGGACGCGAAGGTGTAAGGGCCTTCAAAAAAACCGCTGCTCACCCGCATCGTGCCGTTGCCCGCACGCAAGGTGCCGTTCCAGGTTGCTTCTGCGCTTCGAACTGCCATACGATTGACTCTCCTTTGTCTTGGTTCAGAGTGGGGCGTTGGCCGCCATTGGCTGTGTCAAGCGAGCGATTTCGCTGCACAACGAAACGGTCAGCGAGCGCCATTTTTCGATTTCTATCTTCTTTTGACGTTAGCGCCAGCCCATACGTCACAATCTATGTTGCACGCACTGCGGTTTGTGGGTCAGCGGCCCCGTCGCGGGATATAGGGGAAGTAGCGCGTGCGCACCGATGGGGTGCTCGTGGGGGTGACAGTTGCGGTCGGCGTCAGCGTCGCCGTGGGCGAGCTGGTTGCGGTTGCCGTGTGGGTTGGCGTCGCTGTGTTCGTTGGCGTCGCTGTGGGCGTCAGCGTTGACGTGCTGGTCGGCGTGACGGTGCGCGTCGGTGTAGCCGTGCGCGTCGGCGTGCGGCTGGCTGTCGGCGTCAGCGTGGGTGTGTTGGTGGGTGTGGGCGTGGGCGGTTCTGTACGGCGCAGCACGAAGAGACCACCCTCCTGGTTAGCCAAGTAGACCTGGTTGCCAACCACTGCAACGCCCGTGGCATAGCCTGTCAGGATGGCCAGGCCATCGTGGAGCTGCGGGTCGTCGGGATTGGTCGCCGAAATGACCTGGACGCCGCCCCGCCGTCCGTCTGCCACATAGACCAGGTTGTCACTCACGGTCACGCCCACGGCCCACACCGCAGTATTGTATGCCCCGCGCAGGACCGGATTGCCTGGGTCGTGGGCATCCACGATGCGCAAATTACCGCCTTCCGCCACGTAGGCCATGTCGCCTTCTACGGCCACGGCGTAGGCGTAGAAGAACCCCGACACCTGGCTACGCAAGATCGGCGCCGCCGGGTTGCCCACATCAATGATTTGCAGCGTTCCCGTGCTGCCGTCCGCGACGAAGGCCACGTGGCCGGCGACGGCGACATCCAGCGCGTAGCCAGGCGTGTTGTAGCTGCCGCGCAGCACCGGGTTTGCCGGGTTGCTGACATCAATGATGAGGAGACCGTCGTTGTAGCCATCCGCCAGGTAAGCCAGACTGCCGACCACCTGCACGCTGTTGGCGTAGCCTGGGGAGTCATACGCACCCACCAGCACGGGGCTTGCTGGATTCGCCGCGTTGATGATCTGCAGACCGGCGTAGCCGTCGGCCACGTACACCAGGCTGCCGCTGACCGCCACGCCCAGCGCCGTGCCAGGCGTGTTTAGGCTTCCCAACCGCTGCGGCGCAGCCGGATTGCTGACATCAATGATGTGCAGACCGCCAAAGTTGGCGGCCACATAGGCTCGATTGCCGGCAACAGCCACGCGCGCGATGGCGCCCGGCGCCTGAAACGCACCGAGCGCGGTAGGGTTGGCCGCACTGACGACATTGATGGTGGCGACGCCGCCATCTTGCAGGGCCAGGAAGGCGACCGAGCCAACGAGGGCCATATCATTGCCTGCACTGGCGCCGTTCAACACGCTAACCCGGCCCGCAGCCGCGGGATTACCAACATTGGCAATCTCCAATCCGTTATTGGGCAACCCCGTGGCGATGTAGGCGAGCGTGCCCACCACGCTCACGGAGGCAGCCGCGCCGTAGGTATCGTAGCTGCCCAAGATCACTGGCGCAGCCGGATTGGCCACGTTCACGATCTGTATCCCGCGTTCTCCGTCTGCGACATACGCGCGATCTCCTACCAG
>JBGAVB010000087.1:0-8552 GCA_044228345.1 Anaerolineae bacterium
GCCTGCGGTTTACGCGCAGGCCGACATCTTCTGCCTGCCCTCGTTCAACGCGGGCATGTCCATGGCGCTGCTCGAAGCGATGGCCAGCGGCCTCCCTGTCGTGGTGACTGAAACCGGCGGCATGGAGGAACTGCTGGACGGCAACGGACTGGTCGTCCCCTGGGCAGCCGTTGACCGCCTGGCCGACGCGCTGGCTCTGCTGATCAGCGATGCGCAGCGCCGCGCAGACTGGGGCCAGCGCGGCCGCCAGATCGCCGAAGGCTTCACCTGGCCGGCCATCATTCAGCAGTATGTACAGCTTTTCCAGCGCGTCATGGATCGTCAACCGGCCAGGGTCAGTCATGCCAGCCGTTAGCCAGGGCGCAGCCGCGCTGCGCGTCACGCTCATCAACCTCTGGCCGCGCGGGGGCATGGCCCATTACACGGCCGCGCTGGCCAACGCCCTGGCGCAAGAACCGGGCGTCCAGGTGACGGTGGTCGCGCCGAAGATGCCCGCGCCGCTCGGATTTGCGTCCGACGTCACGCTGGCGCTGGTAGACGTTCCTACCGGCAATGGGCTGCGCGACGCGGCGCGCCTGCCAGGCCAACTGCTGGCTGCGCCCGCTTATCTGCGCGCGGTCCAGGCGACTGCGCCCGATGTGGTGCACGCCAATTTGAGCACCCACCCATGGGAATTGGCGACCTTGCCCTGGCTGCGCCGCCGTTGGCCGCTGGTGGTCACCCAGCACGAGGTCAGCCTGAAGAGCGGCGAGGGCGGTTGGCGCAAACGTTGGAATGTGTGGGCCGGGCCGCGCTACGCGCATCACCTGTTTGTGCACGGCCAGGCGCTGGCGGCAGAAGTGCAGCGTACCCACCAGACGCCGGCCGCGCGCATCAGCACCCTGCCCATCGGCTGGTTCGATTTTCTGACGCAATCGGATGGCGGCGAGCAGGAGGAGCCGGAAACGGTGCTTTTTTTTGGCCGCATCAAGGCTTACAAAGGCCTGGCAGTCCTCGTCGCCGCGATGCCGTTGATCAAGGCGGCCGTGCCATCCGTTCGCTTCCTCGTGGTTGGTGGTGAGGGAGACACCGCGCCCTATGAACGCCTGCCCGGCGCGCAGGCAGCGCCGGTGGAGTGGGTCAACCGCTTCGTCACCGACGCCGAGGCGGCCGCGTACTTTCGACGCGCGGCCCTGGTCGCGCTGCCTTACACCGATGGCAGCGCCTCAGGCGTGATGGCCGCGGCGTATGCGTTTGCGCGCCCTGTCGTCGCAACGCGCGTGGGCAGCCTGCCCGACATGGTGGTGGACGGCGTCACGGGGCTGTTGATTCCTCCTGGCGACCCTGGCGCCCTGGCAGAAGCAATCAGCGCGCTCCTCCTGGACGCGCCGCGCCGACGCGCAATGGGCGCCGCAGCGTGGCAATGGGCGCACACCCATCTGTCATGGACAACGATCGCACAGCAGACCGTGGCGGTCTATCGCATGCTGCTGGCAGACCGACGCTCACCGCCGCGCGGACAGCCGTCACGATGAAAGCCAATCACCACACCCCGCCGCCCCTGGTCGTGGCCCTGATCCTGAACTGGAATGGATGCGCCGACACCCTGGCCTGCCTGGAAAGCCTGCAGCAGCAAACCTATCCTGCCTTAGCGCCCCTGGTGGTTGACAACGGTTCGAGCGACGGTTCCGCGGTCGCCATCCGCGCCGCCTTTCCTGGCGTCCACCTCATCGAGACAGGCGCTAACCTGGGTTTTTGCGCGGGCAATAACGTCGGGCTGGAATGGGCGCTGGCCCAGGGCGCAGACTACGTGCTCATGCTCAACAACGATACCTGGTTCGACCCCGCGATGACGAGCGAATTGGTTGCCGCGGCCAGCGACGACGCCCAAATTGGCCTGGCGGGGCCAAAGATCTACCAGGCCGCCCCCGCGCATGTCCTCTGGTCGGCTGGCGGCGATGTCACCTTCTGGGGCAATGTGACGGCGATGCGCGGCTTTGGGCAGGCGGATCGCGGTCAGTTCGACACGGCGGCTGATGTGGACTATCTGCCCGGATGTGGTATACTAGCCCGTCGTCAACTTCTGGAGACGGTCGGTCTGCTGGATGAAACGTATTTCGCCTACTACGAAGATGCGGACTGGGCGATGCGGGCCAGGAAGGCCGGCTGGAAGGTGCGTTACGTTCCCTCAGCCCGGATGTGGCACAAAGGCGGCGCCAGCACGGGCGGGTTCTACAATCCCCGTGAAAAGTACCTTTCCGGTGTCAACGCGGTGCGTTTCATGCGTCGCTATGCCCAGGCTGGGCAATGGGCGCTTTACCTGACTTCCCTGGCGGCAGGGATTCCCTGGCTATTTATTCGCGAGAGCGCGCGTGGCCGCAGCGCCGCTGTGCGCGCCAAAATTCGTGGGCTGGTTGATGGATTCTGGCACAAGTCCTAACACACGGTTTACCAAAAATACAATTCAGATCGCCGCGCTGCTCATCATTTTGCTCGCCGTCGGTCTGCGCGCCTATGAACTGAACACCCGTCCCTTCTGGGGCGACGAAGCGTTGACTGGCGACCTGGCCTTACTCGGTCCCGCCTCAGTGCTGCGAACCACGGCGCCCTTTTCTCTTGTCCGCCAAATCGGCGCCGCGATGGGCGGTCAGTTTGTGGCTGGATGGGGTTTTCAGATGCCCCTGCCGCTGTTAGCGTCGTTGAGCGGGCTAATCGGCAACCAGGACATGCTCATCCGCCTGCCGTCGTTCCTGGCCGGCGTGCTGGCGGTGGTAGTGGCTTTTTCACTCGGGCGAAGGCTGCGTGGGCCAGGGGTGGGACTGCTGCTTGCCTTTCTGCTTGCCATCTCTGCCTTTCACATTCAGTATTCGCAGGAAGCGCGTTATTACGGCTTGATGTCATTCCTCTCCCTCCTGGGCGCTTACCTCATGACACGCGGGCTTGACGAAAACCGCATCGGCGACTTGATCGCGTTCGTTTTTGTCTCTGCGCTGAATGTGTGGAACCATCTCTTTGCCATATTCTTCGTGGGACCGATGGTCATCTACGCCGCCGTGATCCTCGGCGGCCGGCTGGTGAGCGCCGCGCGCATGCCGCAGTTCGGCGCATGGCGCGGCCGCGGCAACGGTCGGCGCAAGTCCATGCGCAGCCGGCTCCTGGGTTGGCAGCAGGTTTTGGTGAACTTCGTTCGTCGGATCCCGCCTGCGCACGCGGTTTTCATTGTCAGTGTGGTGGTTTTGGGCCTACTGACATTAGAGGTCACCCTGCCAGTCTTGCGCGCGGCCACCAGCGGCAGCGCGGGCAGCGCCGTGGCCACCGTTTTTTCCACGGCTGACTCCGCACGCGGCGTCCAAGGCACGGTCCTGCACGGCTTTTCTTTATCACCCGCCTCGCTCGTCAGCCTGTTTGCGGAGTTTGGCAGCGGACAGGGATGGACATCCTGGGTCTACCTGGCCCTGGCGCTCGTAGGCCTGGCGGACCTCATCGTCCGCCGCCGGTGGCAGCAGACGCTGTTCCTCATGACGTGGCTGTGGCTGCCTCTCATCCTCGTCTCTCTCATCCGCTCCGAGCATTTCTTCGCCGAGAAGTATCTGATTTTTGTGCAGCCTGCCTATTTGGCCTTGGTAGCCCTGGGCATCGCGGCCATCGTCAGCCAAATCTGGGCCAGACCGCAGGCATTCACCTGGCGCGGGCCGCTGCCGGCCTCGACGCTGGTGGGCGGATTGGCCGTGCTGCTGCTGCTCTTCAACACACACCCCGTCCTCGGCTATTATGGACAGCAGGACCGCATAGACTGGCGCCGCGTGGTTAGTTACATTCAATCCGACTTACACACGGATGACGCCGTCATTTTTGCCACCGCACGCGAGCGCGATTGGGGACCGTTCATCTATTACTTCCGCCAAATGGTCAAGCCAGAGGCGTTTGGCAGCTTTGTGCAGTCTTTCTCCAGCCTGTCGGCCATGCAGTTGCAGCCGGTGTTTGACACGCACCGACGCGTGTGGATTGTGGATCAAGCCAGCAATGGCGGTTTCAGAGAAATCGGCGCGTTTTTCCCTGACATCAGGCCGACCAACATAGGGGGCGCGCAGGTCTTCTTGATCGAAACCTCGCCTATCCTCAGCAGCCGGACGCCATTCGTATGGCCCGCAGGCAGCACCGAACTGCACACAGAACGCGCGGCGCTCACCAATCGCAACCTGATCATTGGCGTCACGACGTACGATGCGCCCGTATCCCAACGCTTCAACGTCTACATCAACGGTCAGGACCAGGGCGGTTTCGATCCGGCTGGCGTGCAGGCGCCAGACTATGTACAAATGCCCTTCACGGGCACGTATGTATCCAAGATAGACATCATCGCGCCGCAAGCGCCCACGGCGCCGCTCAGCGGCACGCTGACGCTGGCCTATGCTGTGGCGCTGCCGAAAGAAAACGGTAAGCGCATCGAAGCAGAGGACTTTCCCACCGAGAACGGTTTTATCTTCGATCAGGCAGATGCCAGCGGCGGCTTTTTCGTGCGGCCGCAAGGGTTCGGCACGGTCGCGCAGATCGCCTTGTGGACGAGTCAACCGGGCGATTATCTGCTGACGCTGTATGGCCGCATGAACGCGCGCATTGGCGCGCCAAGATGGACAGTCGTGCTGGATCGGCAGCCTATCGGCGCACTGAACACCCCGGTCAACCAGGGTTGGCAGCCAGTGGCCGTGCCCATTAGTTTGGATCGTCCCGGAATGCACACCCTCACCCTCGGCGTCACTGCCAACGCGTACGTGGAGTCCGCCTATGCGGACCTCGACTATGTCACGCTGGAAGAGCGGCAGAATTGGGTCTATCGGGGCAACACGCAAATCAGCCTGGGCGAGGTGAAGGAACCTCTGCCCGATGTGCCCATTGACGCGACCACGACCCTGACCGCGTGCGTCACCGCAACCGGTGCAGATGGGCGCTGGATCAACGGCGAGCCGGTCACCTTCACGGTGACGGTGGAGAACGCAGCTGACTATGCCCTCGGCCTGGTGACTTCCAGCCAGAACATCACGCAGCCGCTGCAAGTGACCGTGGATGACCGCTTCCTGGGCCAGATCAACCCGACAAGCAGCAGCGCGCAGCGCGATTATCTGCTGATCAGGCTGAGCCGGGGTGAACACGAAATCTTGCTGACGCCGCCAGCGCAGACGCAGCCGCATCAGTTATGTCTACAAGAGATGAACTTACAGCTTGTCTACGTGCAGTCGGATGCGGCGGATGTGCGGGTGGACGCGAACCCGTTTGTGATCGGCGCGAATGCGCGCCTGCAGCGGATGAGCGATCGCCCGGCGGCGGTGGGCGCGGGCACAGGCACGGTCATCCAGGCCGGATTGTGGTTCAGCCGCACCGACAACTTCACGCTCAATGTGGATGGCCTGCATGATCGCCCTGGCCCGGTGCAGATTCAGGCCGAACTGGATGGCAAACCGCTCGAAGAAACCCTGGACTAGGCCCGCAATGATTACACCTGGACCATTCGTTCAGTGCGTTTGCCCGTGGACGCCGTCGGCTTCCACAGCCTGCGCCTCAATTTCACCAATGACCTGTACGATGCAGCCCTGGTGGCCAACAAAGAAGATGGCGACCGTAACGCGGCCATTGATTTCTTCACCATCTCAACCGTCTCGCCCCCCGTGATTGCCATTGGCAACCGCGCCTCCTTCGAGACAGCCAACGAAACGGCGATGATGCCCCCCGGCACGGCCGTGACAGAAATCGGAGGCGTGCGTGCGATCATGCGGCCGGCCGCCGGGCCTGTGTTCAGTATGGATCTCAACTTTGCGACCGCAGGCGGTTACCAGATGACGGTGCGCGCGCAAAATGATCAGCCAGGCCCTGTCCAGCTTGACGTTTTGTTCGACGGCGACCGCATTCAGACGCTGAGCTTCGACGCCAACGACGGCAGTTGGAGCGAGCAGACGTTCTACTTTGCCCTGAGCCTGCCTGGTTTTCACAGCCTGGTGCTCAATTTTGTGGCGGACCTCTACGATCAAAAACTGGTTGACGCCGGTATGGATGGCGACCGCAATGCTGTGGTGGAACGGGTCAGCCTGACCAAGATTCCCGCGGCCATCAGCCGCGACGATGCGCTGATAGATCTCAATTTCGACGACTTGCTCAGCGCGGATGCCGTGAATCCACCGCGCCTTGAGCGCGTGGACGGCGACTTCGCGTTCGTCTTTACGCCAGGCGCCGAATTATCGTTTCCGATGGTCTTCCTTTCCGATGGCAACTATGTGCTCGAATTTGGCGGGCGCAGCGAGCGCCTGGGTAATGTCCTGGCGCTTGAAATGGATGGCGTCCTGCTCGATAACCTGACTTTCGATATGCAGACCGCGTCGCGTTTCGTCGGTCTTCAGCACGACGCGGGGACGGCCATGCTGCGCCTGCGCAACACGAGTAATCGCGACCTGTACCTGCAGACGATGCGCCTCTACGGCAACGTCCTCTCCACGTATCCCGACGCAGCCTGGACGCCCGATCAAGGCGGCCTCAATACCGGCGCCGAGATCGTGCAAGAAGGCGACCGCCGCGCGGCTATGCGCGCCGGCATTGGTCCCATCGTCACGCTCAACGTGCTGTTGCCCAAGCCGGGCGTCTATCGCCTGGCGGTCGAAGGCCAGAATGATCGCCCCGGGCCGGTCATCTTGGATGTGCTGCTCAACAACAAACAGCGCGGCCAAATCATCTTCAATGCGGACGATGGCAGTTGGGAAACCCGCATCCTGCAAATCGTGGCGGATAGCGCAGGCATCCAACCGTTGACATTGATTTTCAACAACGATATTTACTTGAAAGATGTGGTGGATAAGGGCGGCGACGGCGATCGCAACGCCCTGATTGACCGCATCCAAATCCTTCCGCTGACTGCTGATCGCTGATTGGAGAATAGATACGTTATGAGCTTCTGGCGCAATCGCCGCGTCCTGGTGACCGGCGGTTCTGGATTCCTCGGTTCGGTCATCGTTCGTCAGCTGCACGCGCTGGACGCGGCAGCCGTCTTTGTGCCGCGTAGTCATGAGTACGACCTGCGCCAGTTGGAGAAGGTGCAAGAGGCCTTGCGCGACGCTGACCCGGATATCATCATTCACCTGGCCGCTCGCGTCGGCGGCATCGGCGCTAATCGGGAGCACCCGGCCGAGTTCTTCTATGATAACCTGATGATGGGCGCGCAGCTCATGCACGAAGCCTGGCGAGCCGGCGTTGAAAAGCTGGTCGCCATTGGCACCGTCTGCGCCTACCCCAAATTTACGCCGGTGCCGTTCCACGAAGATGACCTGTGGGCAGGTTATCCTGAAGAGACAAACGCGCCTTACGGCCTGGCCAAGAAGATGCTGCTTGTGCAATCGCAGGCCTATCGCGACCAGTACGGCTTCAATTCCATCTTCCTGCTGCCCGTCAACCTCTATGGCCCAGGCGACAACTTCGATCTGGAAACTTCGCACGTCATCCCTGCGCTCATTCGTAAGTGCATCGAGGCCCAGGCGCGCGGTGATGATCACATCGTGGTGTGGGGAGACGGATCGCCCACGCGCGAGTTCCTCTATGTGGATGACGCGGCGCATGGCATTCTGTTGGCGGCCGAGCACTATGACGCCAGCGCCCCGGTCAATATCGGTTCGGCCATGGAGATCAGCATCCGCGACCTGGTGCACTTGATCGCCGAAACCGTGGGGTTCAAGGGCGACATCCGCTGGGACGCGTCCAAGCCAAACGGCCAGCCGCGACGCAAACTAGATACGCAGCGCGCCGAGCAGCAGTTCGGTTTTCGCGCCCAGACGTCGTTTGCTGAGGGATTGCAACGTACTGTCGCCTGGTATCGCGAGAATCGGTAAGAAAGAGCATCTTCTAGCCTTGTCTGCAAACACCAACCCACATGTGACTCGCATGGTGCGCAACTCGCTCTTCAGCGTCATGCGCTTCGTGGTGTTGCTGCCGCTGCCGTTGCTCGTGGTTCCGTTCATGCTTGGCCGCTTGGGCGATGAGCGTTTTGGCGTATGGGCGATCGTGGCGCTGTTCACATCCTACACACAGCTGGCCGACTTTGGAATGGGCCTGGCGTTGACAAAGTATGTGGCCGAATTCGCCGCGCAGAAGCAGTGGCAGCGCCTGGACATGGCGTTGAACACCGTCTTCTTTTTCTATCTCTTGGTCGGGCTTATTCTCGCCAGCGTGATTCTGCTCAGCCGCCACGTTCTCGCCAGCTTCGTCCCGCATGCCTCCCCGGCCCTTATGCAGGAGATCGCCACGGTCATCGGCATCACAGCCATTACGTTTGCCGTGAACCTGACCATGGGCGCTTTCAACTCGGCCTTGCAGGGCTTGCAGCGCATGGACATGACCAACCTGACCTCGCTGGGAAGCGGGATTGGACTCTACCTCGGCATCGTCATCGTCTTGGCGCTGGGAGGCGGCCTGATTGGCATCGCCATTCTCAGTCTGGTGCTGGCGCTGGCCGCCGGCAGCCTGAACGGCATTATGACGCGACGGCTGGCGCCCCAATTTCGCCTGCGCTGGCGCGCCTTCGATGCCAGGTATCTGCG
>JBGAVB010000088.1:0-8484 GCA_044228345.1 Anaerolineae bacterium
ATTTCTGACAGAGGTTTTTTCTCATGGCAAACATCAACAAGATCAAGGGCGTGATTGGCATTTTAACGGGCGGCGGCGACGTGCCCGGACTCAATCCCGCGATTCGCGCGGTCACGATCCGCGCGCTGCGCGAAGGCTACAAGGTGGTGGGCATTCGCCACGGTTGGGCCGGCGCGATTGACATCGTGCGCGATGACAAAGCTGATAACAGCGACAACTTCCAGTGGCTGACGGAAGAGGTGGTCAACAGAGCGGGGCGCACCGGCGGCACCTTCCTGCACAGCTCGCGCACGCGCCCCAGCACCGTGTCGCGCAAAAGCGTGCCTGCGCATCTGCAGGATCAATACCAGGCCGATACGAACGATCTGACCCCCGAAGTGCTCAAGAACCTGGCCTGGTTGGGCGTGGACTATATCATCCCTATCGGCGGCGATGACACCCTGAGCTACGGCGTGCGTCTGTCGCAAGAAGGTTTCAAGGTAGTCGCCATTCCCAAGACGATGGACAACGACGTGCCCGGCACCGATTACTGCATTGGCTTCAGCACCTGCGTCACGCGCACGATTTCCATGACCAACATCCTGCGCACCTCCGCCGGCTCGCATGAGCGGTTCCTCGTCATGGAAGTCTTCGGTCGCTATGCCGGGTTCACGGCCATGCTGCCGACGATGGCCGGCGTTGCCAATCGCTGTGTGATCCCAGAGTACAAATTCAACGTGGAGCAGTTGACCGAGCTGCTCGTGGCCGATCGTTACAAGAATCCCAGTAAGTATTCCGTCGTGCTGGTGTCCGAAGGCGCCATGTTCGAGGGCGGCGAGATGATCTTCCAGAACGCGGAGAAGGACGCGTATGGTCACGCCAAACTGGGCGGCATCGGCGACGTGGTTTCGGAGAAGCTCAAGGAGACATCGCCCAAGTTCAACAACGGCAAGAAGATCGAATGTATCAACCAGAAGTTGGGTTACCTGGTGCGCGGCGGCGATCCCGACGCGATTGATTCGATCGTGCCGATGGCCTATGGCAACCTGGCGTTGGACCTGGTCTTGCAGAACTTACATGGCCGGCTGGTGGTGCTCAAGAATGGGCGCTACGATCACGTGCCGCTGGAAGTGGTGACCAGCACCAAGAAGGTGGTGGATGTCGAGCGCTTCTACAACACGGAGCGCCTGCGCCCGCATTACAAGAGCTTCGAAATGAAGCCGCTCTTCATCATGACCAGCAGCGATCTGTAACGACCGCTCCACACAAGACTTCCGAAGTCTTCAAGATTTCGGAAGTCTTGTAACGGCCTCTTTACACATCCAGGTTCCTCACCTGCTTGGCGTGCGTTTGGATGAAACGCTTGCGCGGGGGCACGGCCTCGCCCATCAGCATGTCGAAGGTGCGGTCAGACGCAGCCGCATCTTCGATCGTCACCTGCAGCAGGGTGCGGTTCTCCGGGTTCATCGTGGTGGACCACAACTGCTCCGGGTTCATCTCGCCCAGACCCTTGTAACGCTGTACAACCAGGTTGGCCCCGTCGCTTCCCATCTCCTGCACCAGCCGATCCTTCTCCGCATCCGAATAGGCGTAGCGCTGCTCTTTGCCCTTCTTGACGAGATACAGCGGCGGCTGCGCGATGTACAGATGTCCCTTTTCAATTAACGGCTCCATGTAGCGGAAGAACATGGTCAGCAGCAGGGTGCGGATGTGGCTGCCGTCTACGTCAGCGTCTGTGTTGTGCAACGCAATGCCGCCAACGCCCGCGATGAAGGTTTCGTCGCCCTCAACCGAGAAATCGTAGACTTTGCGATTGGACGCCGGCGCCTGGCGCACGGAACGAACCGCCAGGCCGAGCAGGTCGCCGCGCAGCGGCGTGGCCGCTCGCGGCCCACCATGACCGGCGGCGGTTGCCAGCCAACTGCGCACATCTGGCGCGCGCTGGTGATCCTGCCATACGGGCGCCAGGGAGGTCATCGCTTCACGCCCAGACACCGTCAGGAGATAGGCTGTACGGCGCGTGACAATCGGTTTGCCGCGAATCAGGCCGCTCGGTTGACCCGTTGGCTCACGCTGCGACAAAGACGCCGCCACCCCGTGCGCGGCTAATAGATACATCAATTCGTTGGCCAGGAGTTCCGAGGTCGTGGTGAACGACATCTTGCGCGTGTCCAGGGTGCCGTCACCCAGGAAATAGCCGCGTAGGAAAGCGAGCTGCAGCCGCTTGTCCACATTGAACACGAGATCAGGTATGTGTTTACAGCCGGCATTGGTGCCGTCGAAGCCGAACAGCAAGCGGAACATCGCCGTGACGACCCGGTTCAAGATCCGCAGCTCATGGGCGCGGCCATCTGTCCCCGCATACCAGGTTGGCTCTAGCCCAAAGACGCGCTTGATCGCCTCCGTTAGTTCAGGCACCAGCGCCTCATTCCGCTTGCCAATCGCCAGGCGCACGCCGTTGCGCTGGCTCAATGAGCCTTCCGCCACAAAGAAGCCGAACAGCCCCATGAGCGATTCATTGACAGGAAGATAGCGCGGCAACCCTTGATCGGCATAGTGACGCGGGGTCAGACGGATGTTTTCGCCTAGCCAGGCTAGATCAGCGCCTTTCAACTGCGCTAGAGGCACGTAGTCCCGCACGCGATTGCGCGGGGCCGCACGGTACTGTGTGTTCCACACATGATCCAGGCGGCTGTCTCCCACCGTAACCTGGGAGAGAACCGCTTGCCTGTTGACGCCCAGCAAATCTACATAGCGAAGAAAATGGCTCAGCACAGGACGCCCGCTGCCCTTTTCCCAAGCATAGTACGTGATCGGCTGCCGAATTCCCACGGCATCGCAAATCGCAGCCTGGCTTAAGCCCAGCGCCTGGCGCTGCGCCTTGAGCAGATTGCCAACTCCAAGCGGAATCGTCACGCGCGGCTCCACCATCTGCGGCGTCTCAGCATATTCGTTCCGCACCGTGGCCTTGTACCACGCTTCGACGCCAATGCCGCGCACGACCAGGTCTGTATCCAGGGCTTCATCCAACGCCAGGAAAGCCTCCAGGAGGTCAAGCTGCGCCGGGGCCGGCTGCGTGAGCGGCAGGCGTCCGGGCGCAACCAGGAGGTCGCCGGGGCGGACCTCATCGCCGCGCTTGAGAACCGGCTTGCCGTCGGCATCGGCCACAAAGACGCTGTGCTCACCAGTGACGCGCACACGCCGACCGTAAGCCGTCTTGATCTCATACAGCGGGCCATCGTGATCGTGGCGCAGAACGGCCTTGATGGGCTTGAAGCGCACCACGCCCGATGCCGGGTCGAAACAGAGCACCTGGTAAGCCGACGGATTCGCACCTGTCTCCCACAGCTGGTCAATAAAAGGCCCTACCCGTTCGGCGCAGATGCGTCCGGCGGGGTCCTTGACAAAAGTCAGTTCCTCGCCATCCACACTCATGATCAGGACCCGGCCGTAGCGCAGGTTGTCGAGCGAAAAATCGTTCCCAATCCCCGTACCCAGCGCCGTGATCAGAGCCTGGATCTCCCGGTTGGCAAGCGACTTATCCAGCCGCGCCTTCTCAACATTCAGGATTTTGCCGCGCAAAGGCAAGATGGCCTGGAACCGGCGGTCGCGACCCTGCTTGGCACTGTTATGGACAAATACGCCGCTCGCCAGGGCGAAATTGTGTGAATGCGGCACTTCGATGTCGTATACGTCTATCCGTTCTGCCAATCTTTCGACCGCCACCACACGATGGTTGTAATTCGAGATTGCCTCACGATACAGGGGCATTAGTGAATCCCCACTGGCGAGTGATGCTGCTGGCCTGTAACTTCCATCTGGGAGCATAAACAGGTGATCGGGAGTGCACACAATCGTCTCCCCATTATCGAGCGTTACTCGGACGACCTCCGCATTGGTTTTGGTCATACGAGGGTTGGCAATCTGCTCCAAACCGATTTTGCCATCTTTGCGTATGGTGTAGCAGAAATGTTGCACGCCGGCCTGGCTTTCGGCAACAATCTCCTTGAGACTCAAGGCTCGCCCATCCGCTAGTGCAATCTGGGTCTCACCCGAGAAACAACCACCCGCGGAGTCACCTTCGACGATGTACAGCTCCGCTTTGCTTGGATCGCGTTCGGAGCAGTCGGCCAGCTTGCCGGGCAAAGTCATGCTTTCCAGCGCGCTCTTGCGGAAAACCAGGTCACGCGCCTGGCGGGCCGCTTCACGCGCGCGCGCCGACGTGCGACACTTCTCCACGATGGACTTGGCCTCTTTGGGGAACTGCTCCATCCAGGCGTTCATCGCCTCCACCACGGCCGATTCCACCTGGCCGCGCACTTCGGCATTGAGCAGTTTGACCTTCGTCTGGCTCTCGAACTGTGGATCGGGCAGCTTGACGCTGACGATGGCGGTCAGTCCCTCTTTGGTGTCTTCACCAGTGAAGCTGGCGTCGCCCTCCTTGATGAAACTGATCTTACGCGCAAAATCGTTGAGCGAACGCGTCAACGCCGAACGCAGGCCAGTCAGGTGACTGCCGCCGTCCGGGGTGTTGATGGTGTTGGCGAAGCTGTAAGTGGATTCGTTGTACCCGTCCGTATACTGCACGGCGACTTCAACCTGCGTGCCATCCATCTCCTTCTGCGCATAGATCGGCTCGTGCAGCACGGCGCGGTTCTTGTTCAAATAACGCACGAAACTGCTGACGCCGCCCTCGAAGTAGAAGGTCATGCTGTGGGGATAAGCGATTTGCCGGCCCTGCTTGTCAAACGCCGCACGCTCGTCTATGAAAGTGATCTTGAGGCCGCGGTTGAGGAACGCCATCTCGCGGAAACGCTGCAGGAGCGTCTCGTAGCGATACTCCAACACCTCGAAAATAGTTGGGTCGCGTAAGAAAGTGACTGTCGTGCCCGTTTCATCTTCCGGCACATCGCCAACGATCTCAAGTTCACTGACGGGCACGCCGCGCTCAAAGCGCTGGCGATAGATATGACCGTGGCGACGCACGCGCACTTCCAGCCACTCGGACAGCGCGTTGACCGCGGACACGCCGACGCCGTGCAAACCGCCCGACACTTTGTACCCGCCGCCGCCGAACTTGCCGCCGGCGTGCAGTTTGGTGAGCACCACCGTGACTGCCGGCAGGCCCGTTTGCGGCTGAATGCCCACAGGGATACCGCGACCGTCGTCAATAACGCTGACGCTTTCGTCGGGGTGGATTACCACTTCGATGTGCGTGCAGTAGCCGGCCATGGCCTCGTCCACCGCGTTGTCGGTGACCTCATTGACCATGTGATGGAGCGCTTTGCTATCCGTGCCGCCGATGTACATGCCGGGGCGGCGGCGCACTGCCTCCAAACCCTCAAGCACCTGAATATCACTGGCTTCGTATTGCGTCTCAGGCCGGTTACCATTGATTCCGTTTTGTTTATTTGCCATCTCGTCTATCTCCTGCGGCTCTTCTATGACTTGCGCTCTGTGTGCGCGGCCATTCCGTGACCGCCGCCAGTGCGCTTACGCGGCCGCTCGATTGGCGACCCTGGCCTGCCAACGCCGCACGCAATCGCGATAATAAATGAATACACTGATCAACAGTCCGGTGCCTAACGTGGCGTTGCCCAGGATACCAATCGCAACGCCGAGCGGTGCACCGGCCAGGCGCTGCCACACCAGGCTGAAACCGCTGCCGATCAGACTGAGCAAGATGACCAGCCCCATCGTACTGAACAGATTATGTGTCACCAGGTTGATGCTGCGCCAGATGCTGTGGCGGACGCCGACTTCATCCAACACCATGGCGGGCACGATGAACGTGAAACCCAAACGCACCCACCAACCGACAAAAACGATCAACGATACTGCCAACAAGGTGCCAGTCACGCCGCCCGCCAGCGCCAACAGTCCCGAGAGCAAGGCAAGTGGCAGGCTGGCCGCCAAGAGCAGGAGGCCGATCAACAGCGTGAAGACCAACAAGCGGCCCAGGGTGCGCACAAAACTGCGCGCGAGCGCGGGCAGCGCAAAAGGCGCCGCGCGCAGGTGCTGCGCAATCAGCACAAGATAGACTGCACCAATGACAACGCTGAGGATCATCAAGAGCGTCAACCAGCCGGCGAGGGCGCCAACCGATGGCACCTCAACACGCAGGGCGCTGCCAATCTGGTTTTGGCCCGCGGCCTCGCCGCCGGCGAGGCTGGGCACGCCCAACAGGCCATTCGCCAGGAAGGACAGCAAGTTGAATTGATCGCCAAACTGAGTCATCAGTTGGCGGCTGGTCTCTAAGGCTTGCTGATAGTCGGCTGACAACGCCATATCAGGCGGAGCCTGCACCGCAGCCGCCAGGGGCGTGATGAGGGGTTTTACCGAAAGTTGAGGGCCGAGCCAGAGCGCCACATCGAGCAGCACAGGCACCAAGATGAGCCAGGGAAAGCGGGCCAGAACCCGAAATCCGGATGCAATGCTGTCAATGACGCCGAGTTTTGGTGTTATTTCGCTATTCACCGGCCTATTTTACCACAAACAGGTCGAAAATGCGAACAAAGGTGCGACACAATCACACGCGAACCAGCTTGACAAGTTGCGCCATCGTGTCTACACTAGTAGTCAGATGATTGTTTTGGTTTGCGGCGCCTGCCCGTTATGTGTGCGCCGCCTGCTTATTCGTCTGATTTGGCGATCGAAGGAGCTACACGTGAATATCCTCGGAACGCTTTCCGTCTTCCCCCACATTCCAGAACGTATCCACCGTTTGCATGAATTGGCTTATAATCTCTGGTGGAGTTGGAACCCTGATGCACAGGACCTGTATGCCGTGCTTGATCTGCCGCTGTGGGACAACCTGGCGCACAATCCCGTCAAGTTCCTGCGCGAGGTTGGCCAAGAGAACCTCAATCGAGCAGCCAGCGACGCCAGCTATACCGCGCTGTATGACCAGGTCATGGCCGCGTTCGATGCCTACATGCACCCAACGTCAACCTGGTTTGATCGCACCTATCCTGAGTTGAAGAACACAACCATCGCCTATTTTTCGGCCGAATTCGGCCTGCATGAAGCCCTGCCCATCTATTCTGGCGGCCTGGGGGTTCTTTCTGGCGATCATTGCAAAGCAGCCAGCGATTTGGGACTACCCTTCATCGGCATTGGCTTCCTCTATTCGGGCGGCTATTTTACACAACGCATCACAGGCGATGGGCGCCAGGAAGCCTCGTACAACAAGGTCAAATTCGACGAAGTCCCGGCCATGGCCGCGCGCAACAGCAACGGAGACGAAGTCATCGTCAAAGTGGACCTGCCAGATCATTCGGTTTTCGCCAAAATCTGGAAAGTTCAGGTGGGACGCATTCCCCTCTTCCTCATGGACACCGACATTGCGCAAAACAGCGACTCCAAAGACCGTGAGCTGACCGCGCGGCTTTACGGCGGCGACACCGAGACGCGCATCGCGCAAGAGATCATCCTGGGCATCGGCGGCGTGCGCGCAGTGCGCGCGATGGGCTACTCCCCGGCGGTCTGGCACATGAACGAGGGCCATGCTGCGTTCCTGGGCCTGGAGCGCATCCGCGAGTTGGTGCAGAATCAGAACCTGACCTTCCAGGAGGCGCTTGAGGTCACCCGCTCGAGCTGCGTCTTCACCACCCACACGCCGGTGGCCGCGGGCCATGACGCCTTCACCTTCGATATGATGGACAAGTACTTTGGTCGCTATTGGGGTCAACTCGGCATCAACCGCGAGGCCTTCTTGCAGTTTGCACGCCAAGACCAGTCCTGGGGCGCCACCTTCAGCATGACCGTCTTGGCATTGCGCTGTTCTGGACTCTCGAACGGCGTCAGCAAGCTGCACGGCAAAGTCTCACGCGAGATGTGGAACTCGCTATGGCCTGGCACGCCTGAGGTTGAAGTGCCTATTGACCACATTACCAACGGTGTGCACACCGAGACCTGGCTCTCCCCTGCGCTGCGCCCCTTGTTCGACAAATACTTGGGATCCGACTGGCGCGAGCGTATTGACGATCCCGCTCTGTGGCAGGGCGTTTACAACATTCCGGACGAGGAATTGTGGCATGCCATGCAGAAGGGCAAAGAGCGCCTCTTCCGTTTCATGGAGGCGCGCGCCAAGAATCGCGCCTATCGCATGGGCGAAGGCCCGGCGCGCCTCAAGCAGATCTCAACCTTCTTCAGTCCCCACACCCTGGTCATTGGCTTTGCGCGCCGTTTTGCCACCTATAAACGCGCCACCATGATCTTCCGCGATGTCGAGCGCATCAAGCGCCTGGTCACCAATCATGATCGTCCGGTGATGATTCTTTTCTCGGGCAAGGCGCACCCAGCCGACGAGCCGGGCAAGGAATTCATTCGCCAAATCTGTCAGATGGCTCAGCACCCTGATTTTGAGCAGAAGGTGATGTTCATCGAAGACTACGACATGAACATCGCGCGCTGCATGGTGCAGGGCGTGGATGTCTGGCTCAACAACCCGCGGCGCCCGCGTGAAGCCAGCGGCACCAGCGGCGAGAAGGCGGCTCTCAATGG
>JBGAVB010000089.1:0-8475 GCA_044228345.1 Anaerolineae bacterium
GTGTGATGCATGGGTAAGACAACCTCACAGCGACCGGTCTCCGATCTCCGGTCTCCAATCTCCCTCCTACTGCCTCACAATGGCGGACCGGGCCAGGGCTGGCCGGCCTGGTCAATGAGGCGACGTACGGTCAGGGCCAGGCGGCCAAAATGCTCACTGCTCAGCAGGTCGGCGCTGCGCGGGCGCGGCAGGGCAATCGGAATCGTGGCGATGATATGCCCAGGGCGCGGCCCCATCACCATCACACGGTCGGCCAGGAAGACCGCTTCTTGGATGCTGTGGGTCACGAGGAGGACGGTGGCGTGGCGCAGCTGCCACACGCGCAGCAGCTCAAAGTTCATGCGCTCGCGGGTCAGCGCGTCGAGCGCGCCGAATGGTTCATCGAGCAGCAGCAGGCGCGGGCGATGAATGAGCGCCCGCGCCAGCACCACGCGCTGCTGCATACCGCCCGACAATTGGTGTGGATAGGCCTGCTCGAAGCCTTGCAGGCCGACCAGGTCGCTCAGGCGTTTGGCCTCATGCCGGGCGCCTGCACGGGTAGCCGCCGCGCCTAATACGTCGAGCGGCAGGGCGATGTTATCGAGCACCGTGCGCCAGGGCATCAGATTCGCCGCTTGAAAGACGAAGCCGATCTCGGCGCGTGGGCCAGTCACTGTGCGACCGTCCACCAGAACTTCACCCGCGTCAGGCGTCAAGAGGCCGCCCACCATGCGCAGGAGGGTGCTCTTTCCACTGCCTGAAGGGCCTACCAACGCGACGAACTCACCGTCGTGCACATCAAAACTGACGTTTGCCAGCGCCTTGACCTGGCCGCCATTTTGCACATAGCTCTTGCTCAGCCGCGTGACTGTGATCAACGCGTCGTCCATGCCTCTCCAATCACAGGTTCGTGGCCTATTATGGTTTCACAAACTGGTTCGTGTACAGCGTCTCCGGTTTGACGTCGGCAGTAATCAGGCCCATCGCGCGCATAAAGCGCGCGGCTGTCTCCCACCGCGCCGGGTCCGATACGCCAAGCGCGTCATTGGTCTGCCACAGCTTGAGCACTTCATCGAAGATGGCGCGATTGGTCTTGCGCGCGGTCTCATCCGCGCCGGCTTCTGGCACCTGCTTGAGGCTCAGGGCAAACGCGCCGTCTGGGTTGGCGAGAGCGTACTCCAGCCCGCGCAATGTAGCGCGCACGAACTTGTGCACGAGTTCTGGTTGTTCGGCCACCGTCTTGTCGTTGGTGATGATGCCATTGGAGGGCAAGTCAACGAAGTCAGAGACGAAAATCTCATCCACCTCTTGCCCGGCCAGTCGCATCTGCACCGGACCATTGACCGAATAGTCAAGCGCCGCATCCACCTGTTTGGACTGCACCGCCGCCACCTGCGCAAAGCCGATGCTTTCCAGCCGCACCTGGCTCTCGTCCAACTTGGTGGCGTAGACCAGCGCCTTCCAACCAACGTAACTGGCGCCGTAGAGGCCAGGAATCCCTACTTTGCGCCCCACCAGCTTGGCCGGCGTATCCAGCCCGCTGCCTTTGGGCGCAAAGACCACCACGGGAAATTTGCGATACCAACTCATGGCGTAGACGACCGGCAGACCCTGGGCGCGCCCCAGGATCACTTCTTCGCCGCTGCCAATCATGAACTGCAGCTCGTTTGCGCCGACCAATTTGATCAGGTCGGACTCGAAGCCGTAGCGGAATTTTACCTCCAGCCCCTCTTCGCGGTAGAAACCCTTTTCCACGGCAACATAGAACGGGGCGAACTGAACACTGGGAATGTAGCCCATAGCCAGCTCGATCGTTTGATTGGTCGCCGCGGGCGCTGAAGGCGTCGCCGGGGCGGCTGTGGCTGCAATCGGCGTTGCCGGCGCAGTCGCAACCGGCGCCGCTGGGGGCGTCGCGGGAACGCAGGCCGTCATGAGCGTAAAAAGGGCGATCACCGTCAACAGGTTTGCTGCTTTTGCTCGTGTCATTGTCATTTTGATCCTTTCTGTGTACGTCTCTTTATTTTTGTTTGCACGATTCTTTGAGGCGCTTCATGGCGTGATTTTCCAGCGCAGGAGCCAGCGCTCGATCAGGCTGACAAGACCATACAGGCACAACGCCAGGGCGATGAGGGTGAACAGAGCTACAAACATCAGCGGCGTGTCGAGCAGGTTGCGGCCCAGGTTGACCAGGAAACCGAGTCCGCGGTCCGCGCCGACGAATTCACCGACCACCGCGCCGATGACCGCCAGGGTGACGCTGACCTTCAGGCCAGCCAACAGAACAGGCAGCGCCGCGGGAACTTCGAGCAGGGAGAACATCTGCCAGCGGTTAGCGCGCAAGGAGTGCATCAGCGCGACCAGGTCAGGCTCCACACCGCGGATGCCCACCACGGTGTTGATGAGCATGGGAAAGAAGACCGTCAGGGCGCAAACGAGGATCTTGCTCCATACGCCAAAACCGACCCAGATGATGAGCAAAGGCGCCACCGCCACGATGGGCACCGCCTGCAGGGCAACCAGGTAGGGCGAAAGGAGTTGATCGAGCAGTTCTGATTTGGCAATGGCATAGCCGAGCAGGACAGCCACACCGACGCCGAGGCTGAGTCCTGCCAGCACTTCGCCCAAGGTGATCGTTACGTGCCGCAGCAACGAGCCGTCGCCGATCACGATCCAGAGCTTCTGCCATACCAGGCCTGGGCCGGGCAGGACGTAGGGCGCGTAGTTTTGCCATTTCACCAGCGCGTCCCAACCGAGGAGGAAAAGCAGCAGGCCAACCGCTGTCACCACGGCGCGGAGTCGCATGAGGGCCCGCACGGTTAGACGAGAGGCGCGTAAGGTGACGCGGGATGCAACCCGTGTCAAGCGTGTAGTGCGATCGTTCAGCATAGCCAGCAAGATCAACAAGAAAGTCTCCGAGAGCAGGCGCCTTCGGAGACCGGATGCCGCGAAGCAATCACCCTGACGTCCATTGACGGCCAAGCGCGTCAGCAGGCGTCGAGACTGATAAGAAAACGTCCCTGTTTGCGATTGCCTCCAGGGACGCGTGGCGCGCACGGACCTTGCCGTCGAGCCTCCTCGCGACCTTCTCCCATCCGGACTATACCGTCGGCTCCGGACTGGGCATGAAGCCGTCACCGGATCCACCACGCGCTGCGGGTTGCGGGCTTGAGCCAAGCGTCTTCGCCGCCTGGCTCCTACCGCCGGTCGAGAATTGACCCGGCTCCGCTGTGATAACGGGCTGGTCGGGCCTCACTCTGCCCCGAAGGTCCAATAGATTCAATTAGCAGCACCCGCAGGTGCTGAAATGAGTGTAACACAGCGCTGCGCAACTGTCAATGCCTGCGAAGTTGGGGTTGCGAAGTTGGCAGCCTGCTCGCAACTTGACACGGATACCGGCTTAAACTACCATAGTTCCGACGATTTTTGACCGATACCAGCTTGCCGAAGGTTGGCGTCTGTCAGCTTCATGGCGAGTGGAGGCTTTTTATGCGGCGGTTGGTACCCATTGCACTGATTGTAGTCGGTCTGGGGTTTGTCATCATTGGGCTGTTAGCTGGCCTTTTCTACCTGGGATTGCCGGTGGTGTCGCCGGATGCTCAGTTCGATCTTCTACAGACCAACACCGTAGCCGTGAGCATCTTGGCGGTTAGCGGCCTGGCTGGGGCAATCATGGCCTGGATCGGGTGGCGCCAGTATGCGGGCGTCCGTTCCGTGGTGGCGCGGCTGCCTGGCCCCTGGTGGTTTGCTCTCCTGTTCGTGCTCGCTCTCGGTCTGGGCGAATTGGTCCTGGGCACGCGCGTGGCGCCCTGGATTTTTCCACCGCTGCATGTGCTGGCCAGCGTGGCCCCGCCGCTTTTCTTCTTAACGCTCGCCGCGACGCTTGCTCGACCCTCGGGGGTGATTGTGCAGCGTCGCGATTTGATGCTGCAAGTCGCGGGCGGCGCGGTTTTTGCCACCGGATTGGCGCTGGTGATCGAGCTGGTCGCGGTTGTGCTGCTGTTGGTGGCCGCGGCGTTGATCATTACGCTGACGCCAGGCGGCTCCGAGCGCCTGCAGACCCTGGCGACGCAGCTCAGCCAGCCAGACATCTTGCGCGATCCGGTGTTCCTGCAATCGCTGCTCAATTCGCCGCTGGTGCTGATTGGCGCTGGGGGCGTGATTGCGGTTGCAGCGCCGCTGATTGAGGAATTTTCCAAGAGCGTCGGCGTTCTGATTTTCGGCGCCTCGCGACGGCATTTTCTACCAGCCGAGGCTTTCCTGTGGGGCGTGGCCGCGGGCGCGGGCTTCGCAATGACCGAAACCATGTTCAATACGGTCAGCGCGCTGCCCGCCTGGGGAACGCCTTTGGCCATGCGTGCGGCCACGGCGGTTGTTCACTGCCTGGCCGCTGGGCTGATGGGGCTGGGATGGCAGGCCTGGTTCAGCGGGGTGCGGCGTTGGCGCCTGGCGACCTACTACGCCCTGGCCGTCGCGATTCACGGCTTGTGGAACGCCGTCGCCGCGCTGGCCTCTGCCTTGCAGTTACAGGGAGTGTTCAATCAAAACCTGCTCCTGGGCGCTGGGGGTGTCCTGCTCATGTTTGCCCTGGGTGGGTTGTTCATCATCAACAGCGGCCTGTTTGTCTATTTCAGCCGCCGCCTGGGTCAGGCGTCCGTCGAGGTTTGGGCGCCGCTGTCGCCGGACGTTCCACTGGAACGCTGATCGCCATTGGCTGATTGATGGAGGTGCGTATGAAATCAGGTCATGATCGGCCGCCCAAGCCTGCGGCATGGATCGTGCGCTGTTTGCTCTTGGCAAGCCTGGCCATGTTGGGCGCCGGCTGCGCGCGCAATGATGATGGCACGCTGCACTATTCTGGCCCGACCGAGGCGAGTATCGCCGCGGGACAGACGCTGCCGGGCACGAACGTGCGCTATGTGCGCGAAACGTCAGAAGGGGCGGAGCTGATGATTGATGGGCAGCGCGCGACCAAGAAGGCCGGCGATTTCGTCGGCTGGAAAGGCGCGCTCGGGCGCGATTTGCAGGCTGACCTGGGCTTACGCGTCGTGTTTTACACGGCGGACAAAGTGCAGCTGGCTGGCACCGCCAATTTGACCATCAGCAACGCCAACCCGGCGCCTGGCCCATTCCCAGAGAAGCCGGTCGTGGCCTACCGCATGCCGGTGACCTACAACATCGCCCGTGGGGATTCTATTCCTGGCACGACGCTCACGTACGAGGGCAAGACTGATCAGGGCGCGCGCATTGGCGGTCTGCCGGCGGGCGATTTCCCCTACCGCCAGGCGGCCGACTCCCTGGTGTGGAGCGGCCGCGTGGCGGATGGGGCGCTGTTGCGCGTTGACCTGCGGGTGGTGCTTTTCACCGAGCAGCGCATTCAGCTGGCCGGTATTGCCACCGTGGCTGCCGGGTGAAGCGGCCAGCCCGACCGCAGCCAGGACACAGACTATTCGCTGGCTGACGCGCGGCGGGCGGCTTGTTTGCGCGCCGGTCCGGTGAGGTGATGCCAAACGTAGTAGACAAGGCCGATCAAGATCAGCGCCACGATGGGGTATTTGGCTGGCCCCATGATGGCCAGAATCTGCTCCCACTGATCGCCAAGCGCCCAGCCCACAAGGCCAAGCGCCGCACACCAGATGAACGAACCGATAAAGGTCAACACGGTGAACTTGACGAAGTGGATCTTGAACACCCCCGCCGGGAAAGAGATGAAGGTGCGCACGATGGGCAGGATGCGGGAAACGAACGAGACATAGTCGCCCCAACGCTGGAACCAGTGATCGAAGCGATCCACATCTTCTTCCGTCACCAAGATGTAACGGCCATAGCGCACCACCAGCGGGCGTCCACCCCTATAGCCCAGGGCGTACGATGCGATTGAACCGATGGTGCATCCCAAAGCGCCGAGAAATCCCGTGATCAGTGCGGCTTCCCACCACGGGAACACCGCGCGCGGCGTCAACAGCCAGCCCGCGAGCGGCATCGTGATTTCGCTCGGAATGGGGATATTGGCGCTTTCCAGCGCCATGATGATGACCACGCCGGGCCATCCGATGGAATTGAACAGATTCTGAAACAACGGCACCAGGTGCTCGGCGATCCAGGCTTCCAAAACAGTACCTCCATGATAATCTTCAACGGAGAAAACGACCCGGATGCGGCCGCTTGTCTCCGCCTTGCCCTGCCTGTGATGTCGGGCAATGCGGCGAGAGTATAACCGCAATCTAGGTGCGCGTCAAAGTTTTGACCCTTTTGGTTTTAGGCCGGCAGCGCCGTTCGGTCTCCCGGCAGAACCGCGTTGGCGGTGTGGATCGGGCCACCCGGCCAGACGATGTTGGGTGAGCGACGCGAGCGCTGTGGCCAAGAGCGTCGTCACGCCAGAGCCATGACCTGCGACGAGACGATCATTTTCACATGGCGCCCTTGCGTCGCGGCGTCCTTGCGTTGAAGTCGTCACGCCAGGGGCATGACCTGCGACAAGGTGGTAAATTTCGCAATAGATGGATGCTCACTTGCTGAAAAACCGCGCGACGCGCACGATCTGGGTGCTGCTGCTCATCGAGTTTCTGGATGAACTGGTCTTTGGCGCGCGTGAGGCGGCCTGGCCGCTGATCAGCCATGACCTGGGCCCGACCTATGCGCAGATTGGCGTCCTGCTGGGCGTTCCCCTCCTCTTCAGTAACGTCGTCGAGCCGATTTTGGGAATCCTGGCCGATGTCTGGCGACGGCGCGCGCTGATCCTGGGCGGCGGCCTTTGTTTTGTCGGCGCGCTGCTGCTGACCGGGTTCAGCCAGGGGTTCACAATGCTGCTGGTGGCCTTCATGGTGTTTGGGCCGGCCTCCGGCGCCTTTGTGAGCCTGGCGCAGGCCACCTTGATGGACCTGGCCCCGCATCGTCATGAACAGAACATGGCGCGTTGGACGTTTGCCGGCTCGGTGGGCGTGCTGGCTGGATCCCTCGCCATCGGCGCGCTGGCGTGGCTGGGATGGGGCTGGCGCGGTCTGTTTCTAGCCATTGCTGCGCTGGCGGCGCTGCTCGTGGCTGTGGCCTGGCGCCAGCCGCTGGATAAGCCGGGCGCCGTTGTCGCCTCACCCCTCGCGGGATTGCACCAGGGATTGCCTGCCGCACTCGCCTTGCTGCGCCGCGCGGAGGTGGTGCGCTGGCTCTTGCTGCTCGAATTCTCTGACCTGATGCTTGACATCTTGTTGGGCTTTTGGCGCTCTACTTCGTGGATGTGGCAGGCGCCACGCCTGCGCAGGCCGGCCTGGCAGTCACGGTGTGGACCGGCGTGGGATTGCTGGGCGATTTCTTGCTCATTCCGCTTTTGGAGCGAGTATCCGGCCTGCGCTACCTGCGCCTGAGCGCGCTGTTGGAACTGCTGCTGTTCAGCGCCTTCTTGCTGGCGCCTGGCTTTGGCGTCCGCCTGGCCTTGATCGGTCTGCTGGGGTTTTTCAACGCCGGCTGGTACTCGATCCTGCAAGGCCGTCTCTATTCCACGCTGCCTGAGCAGAGCGGCGCCGTGCTGGCGCTCAAGAATGTCTCTGGCCTGTTCGGCGCGTTGATCCCATTGGCGCTGGGGCTGGTGGCTCAACGCGTCGGGTTGGGGGCGACGATGTGGCTGCTGCTTCTCGGACCGGTCGCGCTGCTGGTGGGACTGCCGTCGGGACAAAGGGAGACGGACATTGGGGATCAGAGACTAGAGACCAGAGATTAGAGATCAGCCTTCTCTACTTGTTCATCGCCCCGAGCAGCCACGCCGCCACTTCTGCATCGTCCGCGATCTCCGGGCCGAGCTGGATGTATTCGATGTGCGCGTTCTGCAGCTGGCCGCTGGCGTCGAAGTCCAGGGTTTGCATGCCGAGCACGCGGCCGGCGTGACCCGGCTGCGCTTCGTCTGCATGGACAATCAACACGCCCGTAGTCGGGTCGCGGGCCGGCTCTGGCCGACCGCCAGGCCCGCCGCTGACGATCAGGTCAATGCCAGGGACAGCGGCGGCAATCGCCTGATCTACCGCGAGACCGGCGTGCGACAGGAGGATGATGATGTCAGCCTGGCCGGATACCTCAGCGACGGCCGCGGCCGCGGCCTCCTGCGGATCGGCGACGGTGATGCCGGCGGCTGCCGCTGCGCCGCTCAGCCCAATGATCGCCACCTGGTGCGTTCCGATGGTGCGCACGACAAACGGCTGTGCGATGCGAGCGCCCGTCTCGACCACCGCGGCATTGGCGGAGAGCAGGGCAAAGCGGGCTTCATCCGTGCGTTGACGCAGCGCCTCCAGCCCCAACGAGAGGTCTTGCGGGCCGAGGGCCAGGGCGTCATAGCCCAGGCGATTCATGATCTCCACGCTGGTGCGGCCCTGCGTGGACCTGGCCGGCAGCTGATCGCCTGTCAGGCTGTCGCCGGCGTCGAGCAACAGTACGAATTGGTTCGCTGCACGCGCTTCGTTGATTTTGGTGGCCCGCCGGGCCACACCGCCCACGGCTGGCATTCAGCCGCAG
>JBGAVB010000008.1:0-19385 GCA_044228345.1 Anaerolineae bacterium
GGTGGCGACGAAGCCGCACCAGCGCAGGCACATCAGGTGGCTGGAGACGCGCCCCTGCGGCGTGCCGAGCGCGGCGACCAGTTCGCCGACGTTCATCTCACCGTCGAGGAGCAGTTGCACGATGCGCAGCCGCG
This sequence comes from Anaerolineae bacterium, assembly GCA_044228345.1. Taxonomy (GTDB): domain Bacteria; phylum Chloroflexota; class Anaerolineae; order SSC4; family Amarolineaceae; genus Amarolinea. The sequence continues at coordinate 135 of JBGAVB010000008.1, forward strand.
TCGCCCCCGCCGCCGCCGCGGCGTCCACCGCCTCGGCCTGGTGGCTGTACAACGCACGAACGCCTCGCTGTTGGAGGGCCTGAACCAGGCGCGGCTCAAGGGTGGGCGGAAACGGCTCATAGACGCCGCGGCGCGCGGGGATCTCCTGCCACGCGCTGACGTGACGCATGAAATCTGTGTTCTGGCGCAGGTCAGTCAGGCACTCCTCGATGCTCATGGGGCTGGCGGATTGGAGGCCGCGCCGCCCATGACCGGCTGGGGCACGGGCGTCGCTGGTTGGATATGCGGCATGGTGTAGAGGCGCGTGTTGAGCTGGATTTGCGCGGCGTTCTGCGCAGTGACGCCGTAGGGCACATCAATGACGCCGTTGGCCCAGAGAAGGAAGTTGACCACCCGCCAATACTGCTCCGGCGTCAAATCGCCGGGCGCGGAGAAGGGCATGGCGTGCGACACATACGCGTAGAGCGCCTGCGCGTCACTAAAACGGCGCAGCGCGTTGGGAGACACCACGGCCGGCGCGTAGTTGTTGGGCAGGTAGAAGCCCTCTTCGGGGTGATCGCGGCCGTGGCATTTGGCCGATGAGCAATTCTGGTGCTCTGCGTCCCAGGAGGCGCGCCAGGCCGCGGTCAAGCCTTGCCCTACGTCGCCATGACAGGTGGAGCAGCGTTGCGCGTAGACTTGGACGCCGGTTTGCCCGCTGGGCGTGGGGACGTCGGCAAAACGGTACGGCGTCACGCCGGGGGCCTGGGCCAGCCAGGCTGCGACCGCGACGCCGGCCACGATGGCGAGCAAGAGAAAAGCGATTAGACTTGTCTTCATAGTTGATGCGTCCGGGCAGAAACGAGGATCACCCAGGCAGCCAGAAAGATAGACAGGGTTTTCGACTTGTTGGGTGCATACCATCGGCGCCGAGCGCCAGGGATCTCGTAAATCCTGTTCATCCTGTAAGTCCTGTCTAGCAAAAAGCCCGGCTGTCACCGCCGGGCTTGATGGACTAGGCTGCCATGACCGCGTCACGGCACAGCATGGGCTGTTAGCTGGTCCCCTTCAGGCGTGGGTCGAGCGCGTCGCGCAGACCGTCGCCCAGGAAGTTGAACGCAAACATCGTGATGGCCAGCGCCATGGCGGGGAAGATGGCCTGATTCGGATAGGTGCGCAAGATGCGCGACCCGTCAGAGATCATCACTCCCCAGGAGGGCGTTGGCGGATTAACCCCCAAACCGATGAAGGAAAGGAACGCCTCCAGGCTGATGTAACCAGGAATGGCCAGGCTTTCGGCCACGATCAATGGGCCGAGAATGTTGGGCAGGATGTGGCGGAACATGATGCGCACACTGCCGGCGCCGATGGTGCGTGCAGCCTCGATGTACTCTTTCTCACGCTGCGACAACACCTGGCCGCGCGACAGGCGCGCCATGGTTTCCCAGGCGGTCAAGCCAAGCCCCATGAAGATGAACAAGACGCCGCCGGTCGCGGCATCAAGCTGGCTGATGGAGTAGCTAAAGGTGCCGGGCGCTGGCTTGGAAAGGGTCGAGCGGAAGAACGCCATCAGCAGGATGATGAACAGAATCTGGGGGAAGGCGTAGAGCACGTCTACGATGCGCATCATGAAGTTGTCTATGCGGCCGCCGAGGAAGCCGGCGACGCTGCCAAAAACCACGCCGATGATCAAACTGACGAGGGGGCCAATGAAGGCCACGGTCAGCGAGATGCGCGAGCCGTACACGATGCGACTAAAGAGATCGCGCCCCAGATCATCCGCGCCCAAGGGATATTGGTCGCTGTATTTGGCATACGGCTTCATCGTAGTGAAGACAGCCGGCACCCAACCTGGGACTTTGTTGTTATCAACCGGGATCTGCACCTCGTACGACTTGACCGCAATGATCGGGGCCAGGATGGAAACCAGGACAATAATGAGAATGATCGTCCCGCCAATCACGGCGGCACGGTTGCGCATCAGCCGGCGAAAGGCCTCCGCCCACAGGCTGTCGCCTTTGCGGGCCAGGTTCACCGAAACGGGCGATGGTGTGGTGCTACTTGAGACAGTCATATGGGCCTTCCTTGTCTATGTATAGCGAATGCGTGGATCCAGGAACCCGTAGAGGACATCTACGAGCAGATTAGCCATAACCAACAGGATAGCGTAGAGCAGAATGGTCCCCATAATCACGGGGTAGTCACGGTTGGTGATGCTGGTGACGAAATACTTGCCCATGCCTGGGATGCCAAACACCGTCTCCGTCACAAAGGTGCCGGTGACCAGGCCGGCAAACATGGGGCCGAGCACCGTGACGACCGGAATGAGGGAGTTCTTCAAGGCATGGCGGGTGATGACCAACCGTTCTGACAGACCCTTCGCGCGTGCGGTGCGAATGTAATCCTCGCGCACCACCTGCAGCAGACTGGCGCGCGTCAGGCGGGCGATAATGGCCGAGCTGCCCAGTCCCAAGGCCACGGAGGGCATGAGAGCGTAGCGGAAGAAATCGGGCCCGATATTGGACGGGAGAAAGCCTAGCAGGTAGGGCGGTTTGGCTCCCCAGCCCGTGGGGGGCAGCCATTTCAGCGAGACGCCAAAAATCCAGATCAGGATCGGCCCCAAGACGATGACTGGCACCGAGACCCCAAAGATAGCGACGCCCATGCCCAGATAATCAAAGAAGGTGTTCTGTTTGAGCGCGGCGATGATGCCAAGCGGCATGCCGATGATCATGGCAATCAGCAGGGCCATGACGCCCAATTGCGCCGAGACTGGGAACTGATCGCGAAAGACGTCGTTGACTGTGCGGCTGCGCGAGGTGAACGATGGTCCAAAATTCATCCACTTCAGCCACAGCTTGTCGCCGACCTTGATGTTGACCATCGCATCGTCCAGCAGCGAGACGCCAGGCGCCGTGGTGGACAAGTGCGGGATCACGATCGCCCCCAGGTAATCCACGTATTGCCTCCACAGGGGCGCATTGAGGTTATAGCGCTTGTTCAGGATCTCCTGGATCTCCTTGGGCACGGTCTTTTCTTTGTCAAAAGGCCCACCCGGCACCGAGTGCATGAGGGTAAAGGTGATGCCGGAAATGACGATCAGCGTGACCACCATCCAGATCAAGCGACGCGCAACATACCGTCCCATAGGCTTCCTCCTTCGCTAAGTCATGAACTTTCAGCTCGTAGGCGATCTGCGACCGCCGTCTTTCCCGACAGGCGCCAGGGTCACAGACCCTGCCGAGCGAATCACCGCCTGTTCGTGATCGTTGCTGCGTAAGTCAATGTCCGGTCGTGTCATCTTGACTGCGTTGAAACCAGGCTGTTTCGTCGCAGTCAGCATGACGCCACAGGGGCCGGGTGGGAGGAAGGTCACTTCCCCCCCACCCGGGAATCGGCGCTGGCGGTATCCTCAGTCTCGCAGAGAGGTCAGATTACCGCGAGCAGCCCCTTACTTGGTGACGTCCCACTTCTCCAGCGCTTCGTGGCCGGAGACGGAGAAGGTGCGCTGCACGTACGGCTTGGTGACCGTGTTGCGCGTGTACCAGTAGATTGGCGCAATCGCCGCATCGGTATTGACCAGGATCTGCTCAGCCTGCGAGTACAGGTCAACACGCTTGGCCGGATCGAGTTCGACAGCCGCCTGCTTCACCAGCTCTTCGAACTTATCGTTCATCCAGCTGATGCCGCCGCCTTCGGTTGGGTTGGCGGAGCCGCCCTTGGCAAACACTTCACGATCGAAGTTGTTGGCATCGGCGTAGTCCATGCACCAGCCCAGGCGATAGATCTGAGGCGTGCCCTTGACATCACGGATCGTCTTCAAGAAGACCTTCCATTCCTGGTTGGCCAGCTTGACATCAATGCCCAGGTTCGTCTTCCACATCTGCTGGATCGCTTCCGCGATCTTCTGGTGACCGGAGGAGGTGTTGAACATCAGGGTGATGTCCAGCTTGTCCTTGGTCAGGCCCTTCTCGGCCAGGTAGGCGTCGAGGTCCTTGTTGGCCGCGGCCACGTCGAACTTGATGCCCAGGTCCGGATGATCAGCCATCGTCGGCGCGCCGGCAATGCCTGGATAGGCAAACCACTGCGCCGGCTGCTGGCCGCCCTTGAGCACGTTGTCAATCAGGCCCTGGCGGTCAATCGAAGCGGAGAGGGCGCGGCGCACACGTGCGTCATCCACGAACGGGGCCTTGGTGTTGAACCCGTAGTAGTAGGTGCAGGTGTTCGGCGCGACCACGAGTTCCTTGGAAAGGGTGGGATCGGCCTTGACCCGGTCCAGGTCGGTGGAGGGGACGCCGACGGCATCCAGGTTGCCCGCTTCGTACTCGGCGAAGGCCGCCTGCTCATCCAGCATGGTGAAGGTGACTTCGTCCAGCTTGGCCTGCGGCGTCTCTTCGGTTCCGGGCCAGAAGGGGTTCTTGACAATGGTCATGGTTGAGTCGTGGATCCAGCTCTTCAGCGTGAAGGGGCCATAGCTCTGGAAGAAGCCAGGCTCGGTCCAGCGCTCGCCGCGGGCGTCGGTGCAGTCGTCGCCGTCAATAACCCACTTGGGCTGCGCATGGGCGATCCACATGCCGGCAATGGCGGCGTTGTAGGCCGCCGGCTCATTGAAGTCCAGCTTCAGGGTATAGGTGTCAACCACCGTCACGCCCACCTTGGCGGTGTCGGTCACGGTGCCGCTGTTGTAGTCAGCGCCGCCAGCCAACACGAAGGTCAGCACGTAGGCGTAGTCCGACGCGGTCTTCGGATCGAGCGTGCGCAGGATGCCGTACTGGAAATCGTAGGCGTTGACCATGCGGTCCGCGCCGTTGCAGTCCTGCACCTTGACCACGGCGTTCTTGCCGCCGTCATACTTCACCCAGGGCACATCGTTGCGCAGGGTGAAGGTGTAGGACTTGCCATCGGCAGAGATGTCCCACTTGGTCGCCATGCCAGGCTTGACCAGCGACGTCACTTCGTTCTGGCGGGTCAAACCGACGGTCGTCGCATCCACTACCTGCACGGATGAGGTGTCGGTCGAGATGGCCGGGTCAATCGTCGGCACGTCGCCGGCGCCGAAGTTAATGCGCACGGACTTGGGGCCGGCCGGCTTGGGTTCTGGCGTCGCGACGACCACGACGGTCTTCTCGACTTCTTTGACAACTTCCTTGGTTACTTCAACCACCACGGTCTCTTTGACCGGCGTCGGTGCGGCGCCGCCGCAGGCCGACAATACCAAACTAGCAACAACCAGGACTGCGAGCAAAACAGTCCACTTTGTCGAACGCATGAGTATCTCCTCCTAATAGGGTATACAGAAAAATCGTCGCGCTCACAACCATTTACCGTGATGCGCGTGGTGCTGTGTTCAACGCAGCGCGCCAGGCCGTATGAACAAGCAAACGAAAGCCAAAGGCCGCAATCACCCCCTTTCGTCATCAAATTACTGGCGGCAGTTACTTTAGTAGAGATGGCAGGCCGTATAATGGTCGCCGCCAACACTCTTGAACTCTGGTTCCACCTCGCGGCATTTATCCATCACCCGCGGACAGCGGGTGGAGAAGTAGCAGCCGCTAGGTGGATTAGCCGGGCTGGGCACATCGCCCTTCAGAATGATACGCTTGCGCTTTTCTTCAGCCCGTGGGTCGGGGATCGGCACGGCCGAGAGAAGCGCCTGGGTGTACGGGTGCAGCGGGTTGCGATAGAGCTCCGTGCGCTCCGTCAATTCCACGATTTTGCCCAGGTACATCACGGCCACGCGGTTGCTGATGTGGCGCACCATGGACAGGTCATGAGCAATGAACAGATACGTGAGGCCAAATTTGGCCTGCAGGTCTTCCAGCAAATTCACGATTTGCGCCTGGATCGAAACATCCAGCGCAGAAATCGGCTCGTCGCAGACGATGAACTTCGGGTTGATGGCCAGGGAACGGGCCACGCCGATGCGCTGGCGCTGACCGCCTGAAAACTCATGGGGATAGCGGTTGACGAAATACGGGTTGAGACCAACAATCTGCAGCAGTTCGGCTACGCGGTCGCGGCGGCTTTGCTTGTCGCCTATATTGTGTACGTCCAACGGCTCACCCACGATGTTGCCCACGGTCATGCGTGGGTTCAAGGAGGCATAAGGATCCTGGAAGATCATTTGCATCTGCCGGCGTTGGTGGCGCATCTCCGTCCCGTTCAGCAGGGTGAGGTCCTTATCCTCAAAAAAGACGTGGCCGGCCGTGGGGCGGTAGAGCTGCAAGATCGAACGCCCGGTCGTAGATTTTCCGCAGCCGCTTTCACCCACCAGGCCCAGGGTTTCGCCGCGCTTGATACTGAAAGTCAAGCCGTCAACCGCCCTGATCGCGCCAACCTGTTTCTGGAAAAGAATACCCTGGGTGATGGGGAAGTGCATTTTCAGCCCTTCGACGCGCAGGATATAATCGTCCGACTTTACTGAACCGTTCGTACTCATGGCCGCACTCCTCCGGTGGTGACGTCTACCCAACAGGCCGCCCTGTGCGCCGGGCCGACCGGCTCCATCGGGGGGTTTTCTGTTTCGCATTTGCCGATCTTATAGACACAGCGCGCCGCGAAGGGGCAGCCCTTGGGCAAGGCCACCAGGTCGGGCGGAAAACCTTCGATGGACTTGAGGCGCACCGGTTTGTCTTCGTCCAGGCGGGGCAATGATCCCAGCAAGCCTAAGGTGTAAGGGTGGCGTGGGTTGTCATACAGATCACGCACGGCCGCCTCTTCCACAATGAAACCGGCGTACATCACGATCACCCGCTCGGCCATGCCGGCGACAACGCCCAGGTCGTGGGTGATCCAGATGACCGCCATGCCAATTTCATCTTTCAGGCGCTGCACCAGGTCCACAATCTGCGCTTGAATGGTCACATCGAGGGCCGTGGTCGGTTCGTCTGCAATGAGCAACTGCGGGTTGCACGACAGCCCCATCGCGATCATCACACGCTGCCGCATGCCGCCCGAGAACTGATGCGGGTAATCGTCAAGGCGATTGGCCGCGCCCGGGATACCGACCAGTTCCAACAGCTCTACACTGCGCTTGCGCGCCTGTTCCTTATTCATGCCCAGGTGAAGGATGAGCGCTTCGCTGATCTGATAGCCGATCGTAAGCACCGGGTTGAGCGATGTCATCGGATCCTGAAAGATCATGGCAATCCGATTGCCGCGAATCTGTCGCAACTCATCCGGTTCCAGTTTGAGCAAGTCGCGGCCGTCAAAAATCACTTCACCGGCCACTACTTTGCCGGGGGGCGAGGGAATGAGCCGGGTCAATGACATGACGCCAACGCTCTTACCGCAGCCGCTTTCGCCGACGATCGCCAGGGTTTCCCCTTCATTGAGAGAATACGTAATGCCGTTGACGGCCTTGACAATGCCATCTTTCGTGAAAAACTGTGTATACAGTCCACGAACATCAAGCAGGACTCCCATGGGCGCCTCCGTGGTTGGGCATAGTGGAAGGATGAACAATGAACGAACATGAAACCATAAATGCTACCGGTTCAATCCTTTCGCATCAGGTGTCAAGACGGGATATGAACCACACTGGAACACATTGCCTGGAACGAGCGCCGGCCCGGACCATCTTGGAGAAAATTTGGGGTCGCTGAACGATGGCCTTCACATGGTCGTGACGATCATGAACCGACCAACAAACCGGCGCAATACGAACACCTATAGTTGGCGAGAGTTTAACACATCAATGGATGCTTGTCAAAGCGCCGCTGATAAGGTTCAGAACTCTTTACGGATTCTTCATGACATTTTCATTTGACTAGATGATCAAGCCTTAGCGCCTTGCCCGAATGACCTGGCGCGGGTAAAATCGGGCCTATCCCACGCTGTTCGCAGCAAACCAACCTGAAACCGAGCAACCATGAACCAACCATTCTCTTTGGCGGCGATCCGCACGCAGTTTCCGGCCCTTGCCCAGCAGATGAACGATCTGCCGGTGATTTTCCTGGACAACCCGGGCGGCACGCAGACGCCGGCGGCGGTCATCGCCGCGATGAGCGATTATCTCACTTACCACAACGCCAATCGCGGCGGCCCCTTTGTCACCAGCCAGCGCAGCGATGCCATCATCGAAGAGGCGCATGCGGCTGTCGCCGATCTACTCCACGCAGCCTTGCCTGACGAGATTATCTTTGGCCCCAACATGACAACCCTGACCTTCAGTATTAGTCGCGCGCTGGGGCGCAATTGGGGGCCAGGCGATGAAATCATCGTGACCAGGTTGGATCATGACGCCAACATCACGCCGTGGGTGATGATGGCGGCCGACCGCGGCGTCACCGTGCGCTGGGCCGACTTCAACCCAGACGATTGCACCCTGGATATGGAAGGCCTGCATGGGCTGCTCAATGAGCGCACACGGCTGCTTGCCGTTGGCTACGCGTCCAATGCCACCGGCACTATCAACGACGTCGCCACCTTGACGCGCTGGGCGCACGAGGCGGGCGCTCTCATTTTCGTAGATGCGGTGCAGTATGCGCCGCACGGCCCACTGGACGTGCAGGCCCTCGGCTGTGATCTGTTGGCTTGTTCGGCCTACAAGTTCTTCGGGCCGCACCTCGGCATTCTCTTTGGCCGCTATGACCTGCTCGACCGCCTGACTGCGTACAAGGTGCGGCCGGCCAAGAACAAGCCGCCGCATAAATTCGAAACCGGTACTCAAAACCACGAAGGCATAGTCGGCGCGCTGGCCGCCGTTAACTACCTGGCCCAACTCGGACAGACCGAGGCTGGCGCCTCAGGCTCGCGGCGTCAGCAATTGCAGGCCGGCATGGAGGCCATCCAACGCTATGACCAGGTCTTGAACGCAGCCATTTTGACCGAGCTGGACGGATTGCCCGGCGTCACCGTCCACGGCATTACCGACCCCCACCGTTTGCAGTGGCGTGTGCCCACCGTTTCCTTCACCGTGGCCGGGCAGCATCCGGCCGTCATTGCCACCGCGTTGGCGCAGCGCGGCATCTTCGTATGGCATGGCAACTATTACGCCGTGGCTGTCACCGAGCGCCTGGGCGTCGAAGAGCAAGGCGGTATGGTGCGCGTCGGCGCCGTGCACTACAACACCCTGGACGAAATCGCCCGGCTGGGCTTGGCGCTGCGCCAGATTCTGCACATGGCGACACATTAGCCACCGAATGAATGCGGGCCGCAAGGGCGTTTCGTCGCCAGGAATTCGGCGAGGCCTTCGGCGTGAGCGCGGCTCGACTGAGCTCGCCGAACGCCCTGTCGAACCGCAGTCGAGCCGTCCGCCGGCGCCGACGACAGCCGCCGAATGTTGGAGATTAACAAAATCAACCGACAATCAGGCCGTTCACCCGCCAGGTGCGCTCAGTCCGCTTCAGCGGACTTCAGCTGTCAGCCTGAACTTCAGTTCAAGGCGTTTGCGCGGCAAACCCGATGTTCAAGTGCGGAACCCGCCTTCGAATGAATTCGAGGCTGATAGCTAAAGTCGGCTCAAAGCCGACTGCCATCGCGGTAGCACCCTGTCCGCTCAAGAAGACCTGTCGTTATGTCGGCCATATGTTTGGATAAATTGTTAATCTTCAATCGCTCTGCAGCGGCGCGCCGCCGGCGCTTTGCACTTTGTACTATGCCCTTTGCACTATGTAATGTAGGAGAGAAGCATGAGCGTACAACGCCCCAAACTGCGCCCCATTGATGCGCGCCCCTTCGTGCAGTATGGGCAGCCGCAGCTCTACCTGCGCGACCCCCTGCAGCTCAGCGACAAGGTGGTTGTTCTACCCCGGCATCTAGGCCCGCTCCTGATGCTTTGCGATGGCACGCGTGACGCGCAGACCATGCGGGCGGATCTCCTGCTGCGCTTTGGCTTACCGGTGAGCGCGGACACGGTGACGCATGTGCTTGGCGCGCTGGATGAAGCCTTGCTGCTGGACAATGAACGCTTTGCCCAGGCGCACAGTCGTCGCCTGCAAGACTACCACGCGGCGCCCTTCCGCCCGCCGGCCTTGGCCGGCCAGTCCTATCCAGCCGCGGCGCCTGAGCTGTTTCGTCTGCTCAACGATTACCTGGAAGGCGCAAGCGACGTCGAGCCGGCGCCCCAACCAGGCCGCGGACTGCTCAGCCCGCACATTGACTATCCACGCGGCGGGCCTGTCTACGCCCAGGTGTGGAAGCGCGCGACGGAAACAGCCCGCAGCGCCGATCTCGTGATCCTGTTTGGCACGGATCACTTCAGCGACCGGCTGATCAATCTGACGCGCCAGCATTACGCCACCCCCTACGGCGTGCTGCCCACCGATCAAGCGATCGTGGATGAGTTGGCCCAGGCCATTGGCCCCGACCTGGCCTTTGGCGGCGAACTGCGCCACCGCACGGAACACTCGCTGGAACTGGTGCTGGTATGGCTCCATCACCTGCGCCTCGGAAAACCAGTCGCCGTCGTGCCCATTCTCACCGGCTCCTTTGCCTCCTTTGTCCACGGAGGTCGGCGGCCCCAGGATGATCCTACGCTGGACGCAGTGCTCGCGACGCTGCGCCGCGCCGCGGCTGGGCGGCGCACGATCATCGTGGCCTCCGGCGATCTGGCGCACATCGGCCCGGCGTTTGGCGGCGATCCGGTGGACGCTGACGGCCGCCGCGCGCTGCAGGCGGCCGATGCGGAGCTGATGCACTGGATGGGACAGGGCGATGCCGAAGGCTTCTTCGATGCCATCCATCGGGTGCAGGATCGCAACAACGTCTGCGGCGTGTCGCCGATCTATCTTACGCTGCGCTATTTGCAGGCCACACGTGGAGAAGCGTTTGGCTACGATCAATGCCCGGCCGATGACCAGGGAACCTCGCTGGTGTCGGTGTGCGGCATGACGTTTGCCTGATGGGCGGCTTGCGGCGTTGGCTGTTTCCTGAGCGTTGAGGAGAAGAGAGGCAGGACGCAAATAAACGCAGGCTGCGCACGCAGATTTGGCGATACGGCCGGGCAGCAGATGCAGCCTCTGGCTGCGCTGGGGCTTTTGTTCGATCTTATCTGCGTTTTTTCTGCGTCGAACTTCATAGCCGCGTAAGCGGTGATGCTGTTTCTGGGGCCAGCGGCAGTTCGACAGAAACGGTTGTGCCTGCGCCGACCGCGCTGTCAAGGCGCAGCCAGCCGCCGTGAATTTCGGCCAGGCGCTTGGCAATGATCAAGCCCAGACCGATGCCGCGGCGCTCGAACGTTTGCCGATCGAACTGCACGTAAGCGCCAATATCTGCCATCTGCTGAGGGGTCATGCCTCGGCCTTGATCGCGAATGGTCAGCCTCAACCGGTTGGCGATGATCGCGGCCGTTACGTTGACCGGCGTACCAGGCGCCGAATACTTGAAAGCATTGTCAATCAGCTCTTCACACAGTTTGCGAAAGTAGGCGCCCGCTATCGCCGCCGTACAATCAACGGCAGTCACCTCAAGGTCGTGATGACGCGCGGCGGATTGCGCTTTGCTGACCACGACCGCCCGCAGTACGTCATCCACACCCGTCATGCGTTCCTGGCGCAAAGCGATTACCTGGGCGGCGTCGGCGGCCAGAAGCTCCAAGCGGGCGTAGATCATAAAATTGTCGAGAAGATGCTGCAGCCGCGTGGTTGAGTCATAGATTGCGCGCCCCATTTCCGCCAGTTCGGCCAGTTCCAGGATGTTGCTCTGGGTGCTAATCAACTCCGAAAAGCCCAAGATGCCGGTCAGGGCGGTGCGCAGTTCATGCGGCAGCGCCAGGTTGATCGAGGCGCGCAAATCTCTCAATTGGCGTTCTGCCTGCTGCAACAGATCCTGGCGGCGCTGCAGACGAGCGCTGATCGCTTGCAGCAGGTCAAGGCGGCGAAATGGTTTGGCGATATAATCATCCGCGCCCAATTCCATGCCCTGACGCACATCCGCGCGGTCCACTTTGGCGGTGAGAAAGATCAGAGGAATGGCGGTTGTCCTGGCGTCCTGGCGCAGCGCGCGCAGGATAGCGTAGCCATCCAGTTCTGGCAGCATGATATCACACAGAATCAGATCGGGCAGTTCGCGCTGAGCCGCTTCCAACCCGAGGCGGCCATTATCGGCGCTGATGCCGGCAAAGCCGCCAGATTCGAGAATCTCCAGGATATTGGCGCGCACCGCGGTCTCATCTTCGATCACCAAAACTGTCTTCACCGGTTACACTCCTGGCACGGCCGGCTGCGGCAGCACAATGCTGAATGTCGCGCCGCCGCCATCGGCGCTGGCAACCTTGATGTGACCCGCGTGCACATCAACGGCTTTCTTGGCGATGGCTAACCCAAGCCCGGTGCCGGCCACGCTGCCCACATTGCGTCCCCGATGGAAAACATCGAAGAGACGGTCGCTGTCCTCGGCTAGAATGCCGATGCCCTGGTCGCTGATGGCAAACGTGATCTGGTGCTCGGCATAGTCAATCAAGAGCCGAATCAGGCCGCCCTGGGGCGAGTATTTGATCGCGTTGGACAAAAGATTGCCCAGGGCCTGGTGCAGCAGCTTCTCGTCAGCCCAAATCGGCCGCGGCGCGCCAGTGGTCTCCAGACTAATCTCCTGGTTGGCGTGGGCATGGACGCGGCCTTCTTCGATCAAATCTCGGCACCATGCCAGCGCATCGAACCAGCGCGGATTCAATTCCAGCTTGCCGGCGTCCGCGCGTCCTAGCACCAGGATGCTGTTCAGCATCTCCGTTATGTCGAGCACGGCTTGCTGAATTCGGTGCAGGTGTTCCCGTTTCTTGTCAGGCGGCCACTCCTGCAGGTAATACTCCAACAGCTCGGCCGAGGACAGAATCGTGCTCAAGGGGGTGCGAAACTCGTGCGACGTCATGGAGACAAAGCGCGATTTCAGTTCGCTCAGTTCCTTCTCTTGCGCGAACGCGCGTCGGATGTCTTCCTCGGCCTGTTTACGTTCGGTCACGTCCACGGCCAGCCCAATTGTGCCCACAATCTGATTGAGAGCATCGCGCAGAGGCTCGATCCGAATGTCGAGATAGCGCTCGTCATGGCGACGTTCGTAACGGGTTGATTCGCCCCCCAGCGCGTGGTGATGCTGGTCAGCGGCCAATTGGTTGATTTCGGCAGCGGAGACCGATAAGGTCAACGGCGCGCCCTCTGCGCTGAGCAGCGGAGTCCGTGCCTTCGTGGAACGCTGCAGCCCCGCGCCCATCGCCGAACTGAGATGCAGATTGGCGTCGGTCGTCCACACGATGGCCGGCATCTGCTCCAGGATGAGCCGCAGTTTGATTTCACTGGCGCGTTGTGCGGCTTCGGCCCGCCGGCGTTCGCCAATCTCCGCCAGCAGCTGTTCATTCATGCGCTGCAGCTCGGCCGTGCGCGCGGACACCCGCAGTTCAAGTTCGTTGGTGTACTGCTGCACCTGGTCATACAGTTGCGCGTTGGCAATCGCGGTGGCGGCCTGATCGGCCAGGCCGCGCAGAAGAGTCAATTCGTCTTCGCTGAGTGGGCGCGACCTGTTCATCACATGGATGACTCCGATCAGCTGCCCCTCGCGCAACATACTGCTGCCGACCAGAAAGCGGATGCCGCAGTCAGCAAATAGCGCTGCGTTGGCTAAGTCCGAAGCGGGTGTGATGTCGGTCATGATGAAGTCGCCATGGCGGTTATCGGCGCTGCGTTGATACACGGCGTAGGGTATGGGGACGCAGCGTTCTCGAAATTCAGGCGGCAGTCCGTAGTCGGCCATGAGCGTGAACACCCGGCGATGTTCATCATACAAGGTGACGGTTGCGCCGTCGGCATTCAACGCGTGCGCCGCCTCCTGAGAGACAGTCTCCAACACCGCCTTCAGATTGAGTTGTGCGTTCAGGCGCGCTGCCACCCGCACCAAGGCCTCGGCGCGCGCGGCTGTGCGGTGGACGCGTTCCTGCGCTTCTTTGCGTTCGGTAATATCGCGGCCCACCGACTGGATTTCGAGCAGGCGCCCCTCGCGATCAAAGATCGCGTGGTCTGTCCAGTGCTGCCAACGGATGGCAGCATCCGGCGCGATCACCTGGTGTTCATAGGTGATGAGCGGATTGGTTGGCGTCAACTGCGCCAGGTGCCGATCAACGCAAGGGTGCTCATCCGCGGGGATCGAGGTCTTGAAACTGCAGCCAATCAGCTCCGCCGGCGTCTTGCCGAAGTAGCGGGCATAGGCCTCATTGACAAAGGTGAGTGTACAGTCGGGTAAGAAGCGGCAGATCAGCTCGGTTTGATCCTCAACGATAGCCCGATAACGCGCTTCGCTCAGCCGCTGCGCGTCTTGGGCCTGCTTCTGCGCGGTGATGTCGCGGCTCATCCCGACCAAACCAGTGATTCGCCCGTGCTCGTCGCGCAGAGGCACTTTGGTGGTGGAATTCCAGCGGCGTTCTCCTGTGCTCAGATTGATCACCGGCTCCTCGCGGCCAATCAAAGGCAGCCCGGTGTGCATGACCGTGCGCTCATCGGCCAGGTAGGCAGAAGCCAGCTCAGGCGGAAAGATGGAAGCATCGGTCTGGCCCAGCAGGTCTTGCTGGGAATGCGCGCCTAACAGATGCAGGTGGGCGGGGTTATTGAACACGAAGCGGCTGTGCAGGTCTTTGACGTAGATGTAATCAGGCAGATTGGCGATGATCGTGCGTAACAGATTGTTCTCGTCGGTCAGCCTTTTCAGGATCGGCTCCACGTCTTGGTTTTCATCTCCGTTTGCTGGCGTAAGGCTGTCAGCCTGGGCCTGGTCATCTGCGTCGTCTCGTATCATTCTCATCTCCGCGCCTGGTGAAGCTGCTGGCTTGCGCTATTTTACCAGAGTTGGACGCCGCGCGTAAGTCAGGCCCTCGCGCCAGGTGCAGCCTGGCTTCCGCCGACTTGCTCTGTGTCGCTGAATTGGATGGTAGTCAGACTATTCTCCGGTCTCCAATCCCCGATCTCCGGTCTCTGATCTCCGATCTCTGATCTCCAATCTCTGATCTCCGGTCTCTGATCTCCGGCCTCTGGTCTCCGGTCTCCCCTCAATCGCCCCTTCTAGCTTCCAGAAACGCCGCCGCTTCCTCTGCGGATGGCAGCGAGGATTGCGCGCCTGGTCGGGTCACAGCCACGGCCGCCACGGCATTGGCAAAGCGCACGGCTGCCGCCAGCGGCTGACCCTGCGCCAGGGCCACGGCCAGGCCGCCGTTGAACGCGTCGCCGGCCGCCACCGTATCCACCGCCGGCACGCGGAAGCTGGGCACGGTGAAAGCCGCGTGTCCTGCGGTTTTGACCAGCGCGCCGGCCGCGCCGAGCGTAACGACGATGGTCTTGACTCCCAGGTTGTGCAGGTGTTCGGCCGCGGCCATCGGTGTGGCGGTAGCCGGCAAACCGGAGACCAGCAAGGCCTCGCGTTCGTTGGGGGTCAGGACATCCACCAGGGCGAGCAAGGAGGCGGGCAAAGGCTGCGCCGGCGCCGGGTTGAGGATGACCTTGACGCCGGCCGCGTGCGCCAGCCGCGCCGCGCTGAGCACGGTGGTCAACGGCGTTTCCAGTTGCAGGAGCAACACGTCCGCCGCCTGGATGACCGGCGCCGCGGCTTCGATATCCGCCGCGCTCAGGCGCAGGTTGGCGCCCGATGCCACGGCGATCATGTTTTCACCGGTGGCCCCCACAAAAATCAAGGCCACCCCTGAAGGCGCGCCGGCGACCACCCGCATTCGGCTGGTATCCATACCCTCGCGGCCATACTGCGCCAGGGAGGCCGCGCCAAAGTCGTCATCGCCCACGCAGCCTACCAGGGTGACCGCAGCGCCCAGGCGCGCGGCGGCCACCGCTTGATTAGCCCCCTTGCCGCCCTGCGCCGTGAGCAGATCGCCGCCCAACAGCGTCTCCCCTGGCTTGGGCAGCGCAGGCAGCGTCACCACCAGGTCTGTGTTACTGCTGCCAACCACTACAATCCGTGGCCCCATCATTTTCATCCTTGCCTCCGCTGCGTCGCCATGTCGAGCAAGACAGCCAGGATGATGACGAGGCCCTTGATGACAAGCTGGTAATACGACGTCACTTCGAGCAAATTGAGTCCATTGGAAAGCACGCCGATCAGCAAGGCGCCGAGCAGGGTGCCGATGACCCCGCCGCTGCCCCCGGCCAGACTGGTGCCGCCGAGAACCACGGCGGTGATGGCATCCAGTTCCAGCCCAGCGCCCGCGGCCGGCTGCGCCGAGAAGAGGCGCGCGGTCAGGATGACGCCGGCCAATCCGGCAAACAGCCCGCTCAGGCTGTAGACGCCGAGCTTGATCGTAGCTGGCTGGATGCCGGCCAGCCGCGTCACCTCTTCGCTGCCGCCCAGCGCATAGGTGTAGCGACCAAAGCGGGTTTGTGACAGCAGCCACCACGTGAAAAGGTAGACCAGGACGAGCAGCCAGATCGGCGTTGGAATACCGAGAATGAGGCCAGTGCCCCAAAAAGTATACTCTTTGCTCAGACCGGCGACCGGCCGCCCCTCTGTGAACACCAGCGTACCGCCGCGCGCCGCCGCCATCATCGCCAGGGTGGCCACAAAGGGCGGCAGGCCGCCACGCGCAATCAGTAGGCCGCTGATCGTGCCGCACAACGTGCCGACACCCATGCCCACGAGGATTGCAAGCGCCACCGGTAAATGCGCGCGCGCAGCCGCGGCTGCACTCAACGCGCCGCTGAGCGCCACGACCGATCCGACGCTCAGATCAATGCCGCCGGTGATGATGCACAGCGTCACCCCGGCCGCGGCAATCGCCACGATGGTGCTTTGCACGCCCACATTGAGCAGATTGTTGGTCGTGAGAAAGCTGGGAGTCAACACGCTGAGAATGACGCACAGCGCCAAGAAAATCAGCAGGACGCTGAGGCGGCGGATCAGGCCGCGTAGGCCCTGGTTCTCGCGGCGGGCAGTGGTGGATAGTGCGCTTGTCATCACGACAGACCTCCCGTTGGCGCCTGCGCTTCTTGGTGCGCCCCCGTTGCATACCACATAATCTTGTCCTGCGTGGCTTCGATGCGGGAAAACTCGGCCATAATCTGGCCTTCACGCATGACCACGATGCGATCGCTGACCTGCAGAACTTCCGGCAGATCGGAAGAGACCATGATGACGGCCATGCCCTTGTCGGCCAGTTCACGCATGAGCAGATGAATTTCCAGCTTGGCGCCCACGTCAATACCACGCGTCGGCTCATCTAGGATGAGCAAGCGAGGCTCCCGCGCCAGCCAGCGCGCAATAATTACCTTTTGTTGATTGCCGCCGCTCAGGTTACGTATCGGTTTCTCCTGGTTCGGCGTTTTGATCCCAAGACTCGTGATGTACTTCCCCGTTACGCGCCGGGTTTCGCCCTGGTTGATGAAGCCGAAGCGGCTCAGACGGGCCAGGTCGGCAATAACCAGGTTGCGCCGGACGCTCATACCGAGGAAGAGTCCCATCGCCTTGCGATCCTCAGGCACCAGGCCGAGGCCCTGCGCGATAGCCTGACGTGGGCTGCGTAGGCGAACCACTTTCCCATGCAGGCGCACTTCACCTCGCTCAGGTTGATCGGCGCCAAAGATAACGCGCGCCAACTCAGTCCGGCCGGCGCCCACGAGTCCGGCAAAGCCGACGATCTCCCCCCGTCGCACAGTCAGGTTGACGCCACGCAGTTGTTTGCCGCGATGAACATCTTTGACCTCCAAAACTACCTCGCCAACCGCCTGCGCTAACGGAATCTGGGTGGCGGCCATCTCACGACCTACCATCATCTGCACCAGCATTGCGGTGTTGACCTCATCCACGCGCCGGGTGCCAACCACCTGGCCGTCACGCAGAACGGTCACGTTGTCACACAGGGTGAAGATCTCTTCCATACGGTGTGAAATATAGATCACGGTGACATTACGTGCCTTGAGGGAGCGGATGATTTCAAACAGCTTATCCGTTTCGCGCTCGGTGAGCGACGAAGTCGGCTCATCCATGACAATGATCTCCGCATTGAGCGAGAGGGCCTTCGCAATCTCGACCATCTGCTGCTGCGCGATGGTGAGGCGGTTGATGAGCGTGTGCGGTTCCAGGTCAATTCCGAGCAGGCTCAAGAGCTGCGCCGTGTCGGCGTACAGCCGCGGCCAGTGGATCATGCCCAACGGCCGGCGCGGTTCACGGCCCAGGAAGATGTTCTCCGCGATGCTCAGCGCCGGCAAAAGCGTCAGTTCCTGGTAGATGATACTGATGCCAAGCGCCTGTGCGCGGCGGGGATTGTCAATCGTTACGGGTTGGCCGCGCAGGGCAATCGTGCCGCTGTCGGCCGTGTAGGACCCTGCGAGGATCTTCATCAGCGTGGATTTGCCGGCGCCATTTTCACCCACCAGCGCGTGCACTTCACCCGCTGTCACCGCCAGGGTCACATTGTCAAGCGCCTTGACGCCGGGGAACGATTTACAGATCGCGGTCATCGTCAGCAATGATGTGTCGGACATAGTAGATACTCCAGTTGCGATAGTTACGCAACCCGATTGTCACCCTTGATCGCTTATGCTAAAATAGCATCGTGAAAACACGATCTCCCATCATCATACTGGGGGAAATTCAGGAAGGCAACATGCAACTCGAAGCCTATTTCGACTTTTTGGCCGCGGACGATATCCGCATCAAAGGACATCGCATCGGCATCGAAACGATTCTCTACGACTACGTCCATCGGGAACGAACGCCGGAAGAAATCCAACGAAGCTACCCAACCCTTTCGCTAGAGCAGGTCTACGCGACCATTCTGTATTACCTGCATAACCAGGAGCAGGTGAACCAGTACATGGCAGATTGGCTCGAGTGGAGCCACCGAATGCGTAGAGAGCAAGAGCTTAACCCGCCACCGGCGGTTCTACGCCTGCGCGCATTGAGAGCGCAAAAGCAGCAGACGCAAGACGTTCATCATGATATTATTCCTGCTTGACGAAAACGTTGACCCGCTCTTCCGTACCCAACTGCTGCAACATGAGCCGGAGATGGTCATATGGAAAGTTGGCGACTCAGGCGCACCCCCACGCGGAACGCTCGATCCCGATATTCTGTCCTGGTGCGAGGAACACGACTTCATCTTGGTCACCAATAATCGTCGCTCAATGCCGATGCACCTGACTGATCATCTCGCGGCCGGTCGTCATATTCCAGGCATCTTGATTCTGGGCGCCGAAATGACCATTGGTGATACGCTCGATGAGTTAATCCTGATCTGGGGAGCTTCGCACCCCAATGAATACGAAGATCGGATGGTGTTCCTTCCTTCGCGCTGACGGGCAAGAGCCAGGGCACATCGAAGCGCCCTGACCCTTGCCACTAGCTTCGGTT
>JBGAVB010000090.1:0-8451 GCA_044228345.1 Anaerolineae bacterium
GTCAGTTTCGCCCAGCACAATGTCAATGCTGCCGAGGACGATGACCGAATCAGCGACCTTATAACCCACGCACATCGGCCCTAACGCGTTCAGGCTGATATAGCTTGGCGCGCGGATGCGATAGCGCCACGGATTGCCGCTGCCATCGCTCACCACATAGAAGCCTAATTCGCCCTTAGGCCCTTCCACACGGCCATAGGCGGTGCCTTCTGGCACGCGTATGCTGTACTGCTTCTTGCCGGCCTGGATTTCGCCAGATTTGGGCATCTGCTGCAGAACCTGCTTCAGAATACGCACCGATTGGCGCATCTCCTCGATACGCACGAGGTAACGTGAGTAGACATCGCAGCCGTCGAAACAGGCAACGTCGAAATCAAAGCGATCATAGATGGAGTACGGGTCAGCCTTGCGCACATCATACGGCACGCCAGACGCCCGCAGCACAGGGCCGGCCGTGCTCAGCGCAATCGCGTCCGCGGGCGACAAATAGCCCACGCCCTTGCAGCGCGCCAGCAGAATCTCGTTCTGAGTCAGATAGTGCTCCATCTCATCAATTTTGCGATCCATGCGCTCGTTGATGATCTTGCTGCACTCGTCTAGCCAACCGGGGGGAAGGTCGCGTGCGACGCCGCCGAAGCGCATGTAATTGCACATCATGCGCGAGCCAGAAACCGACTCGAACAGATCCAGAATCAATTCACGCTCGCGAATGGCGTAGAGCGCGGGCGTGAAGAAGGCGCCCAGGTCGTTGAGCAAGAAGCCAATGGCCCACATATGGTTGATGATCCGGGTCAACTCAACCATGAGGATGCGCAAATAATTGGCATACTCCGTCGGCTGGAATTGATCGCCCAGGAGCTTTTCGACCGCCAGCACATAGCCCAAGTTGTTCGACATGGACGAAATATAGTCCAGACGATCAGTGTAAGGAATGTTTTGGATGAAGGTGTTACGCTCGCCGATCTTCTCATGGTTGCGGTGCAGATAGCCCATCTCCGGCTCTAGCGCGGTGATGGTTTCCCCTTCCAGGGCCACAATCATGCGAAAGACGCCGTGGGTGCTCGGATGCTGCGGGCCCATGTTGACCACGATGCGCTCGGTCTGGATGTCACCGCCATGGCCGTTGTGGCCGGCGGTTCCAGTCGTCACCGGCGCCCTAAACTGAGGCGTTGGTGCAAGCCACTTCTGCGGGTCGAAGTCCTCTGGGTATCCCACATTGTGCGCCCAGGGCGTGCGCGTTTCGGCCCATTTGTGCTGACCGTCCGGGTGACGGCTCTTGAACGGCTTCTTCTCGTCCTCGAAATAGGCTTCTTTCCAGTCCTTGCGCATGGGATGGCCGTTGAAACCTTCCCAGAGCAGGATGCGGCGCAAATTGGGATGACCGGGGAAGCGAATACCGAAAAGATCCCAGATTTCTCGCTCCTGCAAATCGGCGCCAGGCCAAACGGAAATCACCGACGGAATGGTGGGATCACTGGCCGGCGCGCGCACGTGCATGACCACCGGGCCGCCCCCCTTGGTGGAGTAGACGTGATAAACCACTTCAAAGCGGTTGGCGTCGCCGCGGCCTTTGTACCCCAAGTAGTCAACGCCGGTCACGTTGGAAAGGTAATCATATCCGGCCTGATCGCGCAGGTAGATGGAGAATTCGATGAGTTTCTCACGGGCCACAACCAGGTCCCCGTTGGATAACTGTTCGGCCACCGCGCCAGGGACGGCATTGCTCAAGTCGGCGCTGGTAATCGTTCGTGCTTCAGCCATTGGTCTTTCACCCTTCTCCGACAGCGTTTCCGCCAAGGTGCGGGTCACGCTACGGCTTGACGATCGAACGTCTAATGCGCGCCTTCCTGCGCCTCTTGCGCCTTGCGCGCAGCCGCGTCGCGGCGTGCCTTCTCCATATATGCTTTCATCTGCTCGTCGCTCAGCACGCTCTTACCAGCGGCAGCCCAGGCCGCCTTGCGGTCCGCCAATTTCGCCTGGCGGGCGGCCACTTCCTCAGGGCTAATCGTGCGCACAGGCGCAGGAGCCTTGCTGGCAGGCGCAGGCGCGGCTACGGGCGCGGCTGGCTTGGGCGCGGCCTTCGGCGCTGGTGGCGCAGCCTCAGCCGCCGCGACGGGCGCACGTTTCGCCTGCAAAGCCGCGGCGAGCATTTCAGCATCTTCGGGACGGAAAATGTCAGGCCCCAAAACAGGCACCAGCGGCATGAAAGGTTCAGTCTTACGGTACCAGGAAACCTGGGTGATGGATTGATGCTGGATTTTGTCGAACAGCTTCATGAAACCGTGCAGTAAGGCCTCAGGTGTGGGTGGGCAGCCCGGCACATAAACATCCACCGGCAAGTATTTGTCAATCCCAGAGACTACGTTGTAGCCCTCTTTGAACGGCCCGCCGCCCGTGGCGCAAGCGCCCATGGAAATGACATAACGAGGTTCGGACATCTGGTTGTAAATGCGCACGATCTGCGGCGCCATCTTCTTAGTCACCGTGCCCGAAACGATCATCAAATCGCTTTGACGCGGCGACGGCCGCATCACTTCCATGCCGAAACGAGCAAGGTCATAACGCGAGGCGGCTGTACAGATCATTTCAATGGCGCAGCAGGCGAGGCCAAACATCATCGGCCACATCGAAGAGGAACGAGACCAGTTGTAGAGCTTATCCAGGGTGGTAATAAAGACATTGTGCTGAAGGTCTTGCGGGATTTCGCCCGCATTCGGTACTGACGATGGCATCATGTTGGTTCCATTCATACCGTGTCCTTTCATCATGCGCACGCGTCCCGGTCCTGCTAATGAATGACAATATCCACTGCGGCGTTGCATGAATTTGTGAAAATTGTACCAGCCCCCTATCAGTTTGTCAAACAAATTCAGCACGTCACATCATGAATCCGCTGACAAGAAAGATCAGGACGGAGAAAACAGAAAAGAACTCGCAGCGTCATGGTGAGTGCAACCACCAGCCCTTGGTATGGAGGGACAAGACAGAAAATTGCATCTATCACCTCGTAATGGTACACTTACCGTTCGCCACGATCACCCCCCGGCGCGAGATGAGGTTGTCCACCCGTCTCTGCGCTGCTGAAAAAGACGTGATACCGATTGAGTTGACAGGCGGTTTATTGATGCCATACAGTCCGAACAATCCTCTCATCGTCCAGAGCGACCGCAGCGTGCTGCTGGAGGTGCAAAATGAACGATATGAGGCGGCGCGTGACGCGCTGGCGCGCTTTGCTGAGCTGCAAAAAAGCCCTGAATTCATCCACACGTACAAGATCACTCCCCTCAGTCTGTGGAACGCAGCGGCGGCCGGCCTGGGCGCGGATGAAATCGTGGCCGATCTCTCCGAGTATGCCAAATTCGACGTGCCCGAAAATGTCATCTTTGACATTCGGGAGTCCATTGGGCGTTATGGCCGCGTGCGCCTGGAGAAAGACGAGGACGGCCTTCTCATCCTGACCTCCACCGATGTCGCTCTGCTGACCGAGTTGACGCGACGCAAAGAGTTGAAACCCTTTCTGCTTGGTCAACTTGACGCCAACACACTGCTGGTAGACCCTGCACGCCGCGGGCACATCAAGCAAGCCCTGGTCCATGTGGGTTATCCAGCCGAGGATGTGGCCGGATACGTCGAAGGAGCGCCGCTGGAGATCAGTCTGCTGCCAGCCGGCCGCCTCAGCGGCGAGGCTTTTGCCCTGCGCCGCTATCAACAAGACGCGATAGACACCTTTCACGCGGGCGGCTCTGCGCGCGGCGGCAGCGGCGTCATCGTCCTCCCCTGCGGGGCCGGCAAGACCCTGGTCGGCATGGGCGCCATCCAAAAACTACAGTGCAACACCCTGATCTTGACGCCCAGCACCGTGGCGGCGCGGCAGTGGATTCGTGAACTGCTGGACAAAACCACCATCACCGAAGACATGGTGGGCGAGTACAGCGGCCTCACCAAAGAGATCAAGCCGATCACCGTGACCACCTATCAGATCATGACCTGGCGGCCGCGGCGCAAACGCGATGAAGAGTCTGCACCTGAAAATGAATATCCTCACTTCAGTCTGTTCGACCAGCGCGACTGGGGGCTGATCATTTACGATGAAGTGCACCTTTTGCCTGCGCCCGTTTTTCGCATCACCGCCGAGATCCAGGCGCGGCGACGCCTGGGACTGACGGCGACCCTGGTGCGCGAGGACAATCGCGAAGAAGATGTCTTCTCCCTGGTCGGCCCCAAGAAGTACGATGTGCCCTGGAAAGACCTGGAGGCGCAGGGATGGATTGCGACGGCAGAATGTCACGAAATTCGCATCTCCCTGCCCGATGATGAGCGTATGGCCTACGCGCTGGCCGAAGACCGCGAGAAGTATCGGACCGCGGCCACGACGACGGCGAAGATCGCCCCGTTGGTGCAGTTGCTTTCCAAGCACCGCAATGACCAGGTGCTGGTGATCGGCCAGTACATTGATCAGTTGGAACGGGTGGCCGAAATTGTCGAAGCGCCGCTCATTACCGGCAGCACGCCGGTGCGCGAACGCGAGCGCCTTTTCCAGCAGATGCGCGATGGCGAGTTGAACCGGCTGGTGGTTTCAAAAGTGGCGAATTTTGCCGTTGATCTGCCGGAGGTCAACGTGGCGATTCAAATCAGCGGCACATACGGCAGCCGCCAGGAAGAAGCGCAGCGCCTGGGGCGCATTTTGCGGCCGAAAAAGAACGGCCTGCTGGCTCACTTCTACACATTGGTGACGAAAGATACGAACGATCAGGAGTTTGCCGCCAACCGCCAGTTGTTTCTGACGGAGCAAGGCTATCGCTATGAGATTCTCTATGCGCATGAAGTCATAGACTACGAGCCGAACACCTATGCGACGCCCGGCGATCATGCGGGCAGTCGCCGCTACGAGCGCCCCCATGCCTAGCCAGGTTGACATGGGTGATGGGAACGCACCTGGGCCTGCGCTCCTGCAGCGCTTCTCGGAATCGGCGCTGGCGCAAGGGCGCAATTACCTGATCACAGAGGGTGTGTTCAATGGCCGGCTGACCAGGACGCCCAATGGGTTGATACTGGAAGCCGATGTGCGGCGCAGCCCGGTGCGCCATTATCATGTGGTCATTACCTGCGTACACCAGGGGGAATGCGCCTGGCAGTGCAATTGCCCCTTTGCCGCGCAGAACTGCGAACATGCCGCAGCCGTGCTGCAACAGTGGCTGCAGAATCCGCACAGCTTCAGCATGGCTGACAGCGACACGCCCATCATCGCAACGGTCCCAGCGCCCCGTGTCGTCAACACGGCGCCTGTGACGGCTGACCCCAAACCGCGGCCGGCCGCCGCGCCTGAGCCGCCCACGCCTGGCAGGTCGCCGCTGCGCATTTCGTCAGACCTCGTGCTCCACATCCGCCACGACGAAGCCTCGGCTACGCTCAGGCGATTGGTGGACGCATTCGGGGAATCGCGCATTGCCAGCAGTGGGCAAGGCAGCCTCCGGCTCACGGGCATTGGCATGCAAAACGCCCTGGAGTCTGGGCTGACCCTGGAAGAGATCGAGTCTATTTTGACTGAAGCGAACGGAGAGCCGCTGCCAGAGGCGGTGCGTGAGCGTCTGCAGGCCTGGGCCGCGGCATATGATAACTTTCACCTCTATGATCATTTATCAGTGGTGGAGTTTGCCGACGACTTTGTCCTGCAAGAGCTGTTGCGCGGCGGCGGCATCCGTCGCTATTTGCTGCACATCTTCTCACCGCGCCTGGCGGCCATCCATCCGCGGCATGTCAATGACCTGGTCGCTGAGATGGAGCGGCGCGGCTTCATGCCCAAAGTTGAGCCGTAGAAACTACAGGACGAACTATGCTTCTCACCCTGCCCGAAGCCCTCAACAACTACAAGATCCATGTACTGGCGAGGATGGCGCGCGCGGCCGAAATTGACGTGCCAGACCGGCGCAAAGAGACCCTGGTGAACGCGCTTGCGCACCAATTGGGTACACCGGAGGTTGTCGCGCGCGCGTGGGCGCGTCTCAACAGCCGGGAGATTGCCGTCCTGCAACGCCTACAAGCGGTTGATGGCGAAGTGCGCAGCGCGGGGCTGAAGCAGGAGTTGGTGCGCGCGGGGCTGGTGACCGATTCGCCGAATGCGGCAGGGTTTGGGCGCTACGCGCCGCCGCCTGATAATACCTTCGAAGCCATCATCAGTAAGCTGATGGAACGCGGCCTGGTTCTCACCCGCGAGCCTGTCACGTTCAGCGCGCGCAGCAGCAGCGGCCTGGTTGATTTGGAGCCAGGCGCGGTGCTCTGGATTCCGGCAGAGACGCGCCGACATCTGCCGCCGGCGCCAGAAGCCAAACCGCGCGCGCTGCAGATTCAAACAACACGCGAAGGCTCCGCGCGGGTATTTCAGCGCGATCTTTACCTGTACTGGAGCTATCTGCGTGAGAAGCCATTGACGCCTACCCAGGCCCTTTGGGTGCGAAAGTCGGACCTGCGCACGATCAATGACGCGCTGCTGGTGAAAACGACGCTTGGCGTGGGTCAAGGTGAGAAAGACGCGCGACGGTTGTTTTTCTTGCGTCGTTTACTGCAAGAACTGGAAATGCTCAGCCATCGGCGCAACCAGGTGCTGGCTAACGAACAGGCGGCCTTCCTGGGCATGGAGGCCACGGCGCGCGTCAAGCGCTGTTTCGACTTGTGGCGCAAGGGCCGCTTTTGGAACGAGATTTTTGGCTTGACTAACGTGGCGCTGCGCACGAACGACACGCCGATCGCGCTGGCGCACGCCGGCGTGGTGAGCGCGCGCGAGACAGTGCTGCGTCACGTGTCGCAGCTGCCGTCCGATGATTGGGTGTTGGCTGACACGCTCCTGGATCGCTTGCATAACCAGGACTTCGAGTTTCTCCTGCCGCGCAGCCGCCGTCACCAACCCCAACAACGGATTTACGTGTATGGCTCGTCGAGCAATCCTTATCTGACGAATCCGTACGGCTGGGTGTTTGACCGCGTCTTCGATGAGGATGCCGGCTGGTATCGCATTGATGCTGAGTTTGCGTTGACCGTGGTGCGTGAGGGGCTGTACTGGCTGGGCCTGGTTGATCTAGGCTATGGGCCAGACACACCGAACAGCGATAATGTCGCACAACCGCCCCCAGGATTCACCGCCTACCGGCTTACTGACATGGGGCGCTGGCTGCTTGCCAACGGCCCCATGCCGCAAATCAGCACCGACAGCGGCCGCGTCATCGTGCAGCCCAACTTCGATGTGTTCGCGCTTGACCCTGTGTCAGACGTCGTGCTGGCGGCGCTTGATCAATTCTGCGAACGCCTCAGCGCCGAGCGCGCGGTGCACTACCGCATCACGCGTCAGTCAGTCTATCGAGGCAGCCGGCGCGGCTGGCATGTGCCGCGGATCATCGAGTTCCTCAACGTAACCAGCAGCACGCCGCTGCCGCAGAATGTAGAGCGCGACCTGCGCGAATGGGCGACGATGATGGAGCGCGTCGTGGTGCGAACCCACGTCGCGCTGCTGCAAGCCGCCCAACCATCCTTGCTGGACGAGGTCATGCGCGAAGAAACGATCGCCAATGCCGTCACCAGTCGGCCTGGCGCAGATGTGGCGCTGCTCAAGGCCGGCGCCGCCCAAGTGGATGCCGTTTACAAGGCGCTGCTGCTGATCGGCCAGTTGCCCACGCGCACGCGCACAGACCTTGCGACAGCCTCGCCGTCGCTCACCCTGGCACCGGATGGCGTCATCACCTTTCGCCGCCGCTTGCCCAGTATTCATCAAATGGCGCAGATCGAGCCATTTTGCGAGCAGAATACCGCCGGCATCTGGCAAGTCACCGAGGCCGCAGTCCGCCATGCGATTGACAACGGCTGGACTGCCACTTCGATCCTGGATGCCCTGCGGGCGCTGAGCATTGGCCCCCTACCGCCGCGTTTCGATTTGAAGATCAAGGCGTGGGCCGGTCACTTCGGCAAAGCGCGCATCCAGACTTTGACGCTTGTCCAGTTCGAAGCCAACAGAATCCTGGATGAGCTGCTCGAGGACCCGGACATTAGCCCCTTGCTGACGCGTTTTGTCACCGCTGATCCATCGCGCGCCCTGGCAGTGGTTGACAGTGAAAATGAGGACCGCCTGCGCGCCCTCTTGACCGAACGCGGCGTGGTTTTCAAGGGCGCGATTATCTGAGCGTGAGACCGCGGCGCCGTCGTCTGCAACTCTGGACCAATTGGTGCGTATTGCTAGGCGTGATGGGCCTGCGTAAGCAGCGCATCCATCACACAGCGCCTGAGCCTGATGGCTTCAAAAAGGAGTGTAACCTATGGGTTGCGGACGTGCCTTATTGTGTATTCTGTTGCCGCCGCTGGCGGTCCTTGATAAAGGGTGTGGCACCATCATCGTGGTAACACTGCTGACGCTCGTGGGTTGGGTGCCCGGCGTCATTGGCGCCCTGGTCGTCAACTCACAGTCGT
>JBGAVB010000091.1:0-8404 GCA_044228345.1 Anaerolineae bacterium
TTCAGCACACGCGTGATCTGGCCGGTATATCCCCAGCAGACCTGCGACCCGTCCGGGAAGGTGAAGCACGTTGGCCCACCGACGCCAGCCTCGGCGATGTAGAGACCGCCATCCGGGCCAAACGCCATGCCGCGTGGGTTGTTCAGGCCCTGCGCCACCACCTGAAAGGAAGTGGGGCGCAGCGCTGGAGCGCTATGCGGAACGTAATTTCCCCACAAGGTGGGTTTGATCACCGGTTTTGAGGCGGGCGCGCTGGCGCCAACCGTCGGCGCCATGGCGACCAACAACAGCATGGCGACTAATGAAAATGAAACGATACGAGCGATACGCTTGTTCATAGGTAAATGTCCTCTCGAAATCATGATCGGATCGTCCTGAGCAGGGATACGCGCAATGTCCGCGCTCGCAGCACCTCCTTCCGGCAGGTAGGCAACAATCGCTGGGATTACCAGTGTGGGAAATCAATTGTGCAGCCAGGTTTGATTTGACGGCGTCCGGGGGGCAATGGAACATGGGGCGATCATGTAATCGCAAACCTTGACGCCTTACCAGGGTTCCTGGGGCTATTATAACCGCCCACCAGGCGTTTGTCAACCAAAAAACCGAAAACGTTGTCAACCCGTTAGGATGGACGACGGTTGACCGGCCAAAGAATCTGTTGTATACTCCGCCCATGGGTGATAAGGCTTGGATACAAGACTTCGAGACAGGGAGCGATCGCTTACGGGTGCATTTCATTACCGAGCGAGGCCAGATTGCTTCCGTCATCGTCATTCAGTACGAAGCCTTCATTGACGGCGAATGGCGAGCGGTCGTCAGATACGACGAGGCGCATGGCTTTTTCCACCGTGACGTCATGTCACCGTCCGGCAAGCAGGAAAAAACCGCCCAACCTGCCAGTGACAAAAAGATGGCTCTGGCCGAGGCCATCGCTGACATCAAGAAACACTGGCGCAAGTACCGTGTCAAATACGAGGGTGCGTATCATGAGAAAAACTAATCATACCAGCATCACCGACAGAAACCTGGACCGATTGGCCCATCTGTTGATTGATGAAATGGAGGCGCCATCTTTGTCCGATCGAATACCGGATGGCGCTCACCTTTTCCACGGGGCCTACGATGACCTTGCCCTGACGAACGCGAATCTCGACCTCGCCAGCAAAACACTGTTGGGGATGATCCTCGGCTACGTGGAACCAGCACCTCTGTGCATGGTATTCGAGCGGGCGCCAGGAGAGAAATCGGTCATCAACCTGTCGGATGAGGCGTATAAAGAGCGCGCGCGGGCATTTGTCGAGCTGTTTCGCAAACAGAGCCAGCGCAGCGCGGTGGAACAACTCAGTGAACTACTGCTCGCTGCCTGATTTCCATTCTTAACGCCAGCGCGCCAGGCGCGCAAACCAACAAGAAGCCGGGCTTCCTACGCCATCCGCTGGGGATGGCGCCAGAAACCCGGCTTCACTGCGCTGTCGGCTTTACGTGAACGGATTATGCACTATGCGCTATGCGCTTTGTACTCTGCACTTTGCATTCTGCACTTCCCATTCCGCCTTCAGCCTTCCTCATTCAGCGTTTCTTCATGGCGCCTTGTAGACGATCTTCATCTGCGGGCGCACAAAGTTCACGATATAGTCGGACGACGTGAACTCCAGCTCGGAGTTGGTGTTGCCGCCGCCCACCAGGGCAATACCCTGGTTGCTGTCCGCGTTCATCACCCACATCTGCGCCAGATGCTGCACGTCAAACCAGACCCAGCGGCCGGAGCCGCCGAAGCTGACACGATCGGCGAACGTCGCCGCGCGGTCGCTCGGCCCCATCGCGCCAGGCATCTCCCACGGCATGCCCGCATCGGCCTGATTCCAGGTCGCGGCCATCTCTGACCACGGCTTGAGGACCTGATGGGCTTCCAATGTCACAGGATTGCCGCTGCCATAGGTCACGTAGAGGCCAATCTGCGCCTGTTCCACCTGAGCGGTGTTGGGCAGGGCCGACAGATCGAACTTGACCAACGATGTCTTGACGCCAGGCTGGCGCACGTAGAAGTTGGCGGCGCCGCCGTAGGCCATGGTCGGCATCCAGGCATTGAGGAAGGTGTCGCTCGTGCCGCTGTAGCCGTTCAGGCCGTCCTGCAGCGTAACCTCGTAGGAGTTGAGGGCCGGCACGCTGAAGCTGGCAGAGGCGCTGGCGATCATCTCGCCCATCTTGTAGACGTTGTCCACGAAGGACCAGTTGCCGCCGGCTGCGCCCATCTCTGCCTTCACCTGGAAGCCAAAGTGCACTGCCTCGCCGGTCATCATGTCGCCGACGTAGGCGATGGCCACGACGCCGCTGTCGGGGCGGTACGCGTTCTTGAGCGCCGCCGCGCCGCCAGCCTTGTACATCTCAGTCGCCACACCAGCCGGTACGCTGATGGGGAAGGCGCCGCCGAAGACGCTGCCGTCCACGTAGGAGACCAGGCTGCGGTCAATGCCCACCACATGCAGCAGGCCGCTCTCCGCGCCGCCGTTGTTCATGTTGTGCACTTCGACGGTGGCGGTTTGACCAACGGCAAAGGTGTCCGGGGTGACCGTGATATTGGCCACGATCTCGGTCGGCGCGTTCCAGATCTTGACGTGACCATAAGAGCCATCGGCCGCCTGGTCCATCACCTGGAAGTGCAGGCCGTACTGCGTATGGTTGTCGCCAGGATTGCCAGAGCCTAGCTCACGACCGGAAACGGTGGCGCCCCACAGATCGGTGAAGTCGGCGCCCAGGTTGACGCCGTCCCCAGCCAGGCCGCGAATACGCGTCGTGTAGTCGCCGCTGGCCGGGATGACCACGCTGGAGGCGTTGGCGATCGTATAGACGAAGCCGTTGCCGGGCCAGGCAAAGCCAGGCACGTAGCCCATGCTGTCATGGAACGCGGGCTTGGCCGGCCGGTTGCCCAGGGGGAGCACCGGGTTGGCGATGTTGGCGAAATCGTGCAGGTTCCAGACAGCCGTCGGCGCCAGCCCAAAGGCCGCGTCCATAGACTGGCGACGGCCGTTCATTTGCGGCTGGCGGGCGTTGGCCGCTGGATTCCAGAAGCCGCCGCTCCACAACACCGGGTCAGGATTGGCGTCCACCACGAGCATACTGCCCTTGGGGCCGTAGGAAGGCGAGTTGGCCGCACGGCCGCCGGCAAGGACATTGTTGTTGGGGTAGTCGTCGTTGCGATACCAGACCACCATGCCGGGCACGTTGGCCGGGACGCGATCCACGATCCAGCCGTCGCCGGGGTGAGCCAGCGTCAAGTAACCGTAGGCCAGACCGTCGTCCGCGCCGAAGCCGCCCATATTGCGCCATTCGAGCATGTAGTAGTGCTCAATGTTGACGTCAATCGGCACGATTTCCCAGCCGTCCAGGGTCCAGTCGCTGGAGTCTTCCAGGTTGTTGGTGTAGATGACCGAGCCGTTATAGGTAGCCGTCAAATAGTCTATACCACCACCATACCACAGCACGCCGCCGGCAGATATATGGCGGTAGCCCGTGGTCACGTTGCTCTGGCCGAGGTAGGCTGACAGGTCGTAGCGCAGCATGCCTTCGTAGTGGTTGTTGAGGCCGCCCACCGGATCGGTCACGGCAACGCCATCCATGTCCTGCAATGAAGCCCACGTGCTGCCGCCGTCGGTGGAGACCTGGAAGTAACCGTAGTCGTAGTCGGCTTCCAGGTCAATGTAGGTGTTGAACGACACAACCAGGCTGCCGGAGAGGCCGCTCAGGTCCCAGCTGCGGTACACCGATTCGTCGCGGTTGTCGCCCAGCTCGTTGTGCCAGCCCTTGCCTTCGCCGGCGCGGTTGGGGATGTTGACCACGGTCGAGGGCAGGTTGACGCGTACGGTGTCCTCGGTGCCCGCAGGCGTGCCCGCGGCCTGGCCCAGCATCACATCCATCGGCTGCGGCATGTTGTAGTCCACAACCAGCGGATTGGTCCAACCGAAGAAGGTGCGCGCCCAGGGATTGAAGCTGGCCGGATCGGCTCCGCCCAGTTCGCCCGTCCACGAGCCGGCCGACATGACATCCCAAAACGCGGTCGAGTTTTCGGTCGCGCCGGAGGTGTCGTAGTAGTCAGGCAGGCCAATGTCATGACCGTATTCGTGCACAATTACGCCGATGTCGGCATCTTCGGGCACGATGGTGTAGTTGAAGACGCGGATGTCGTCGGAGCGATCATCCGGCGTGTCCATACCCGCCACCAGGTGGCCCAGGGTCGAACCGTCGCCGTAGGTGTCCTCGTAGACATCCCAGCTGTGCGCCCAGATCGAGAACTCGCCTTGCGCGCCGCCGCCGGCTTCGTTGCCAATGCCGGCATGCGCGATCATGAAGTGATCCACAATGCCGTCATGGTTGGTGTCCCACTGGCTCCAGTCGAAGCCGGGATACGCGGCATTGATGGCATCGGCTGTATCAGCCGCCACGCGGAACACGGGGCCGTTACGGCTCATATTGGAGCCGCTGGTGCACGGTTCATCCGCGCCATATTCGCCTTCAGACACCGGCAGCTGCACCCAGCCGTAGAAATCGCCGGTCAGGTGGTAAAGCCCCTCAGACTGCTTGTCGTACCAGTTGGTGGCCGTGTGCCCGGTCAAATCTACGCCCGCGCCATTGTTCAGGTCAGGGCGCACGACGCCCACACCGGCCGTCGGCCCTTCGCCGAAGAACAGGTTTTGGTAGTAGCTGGTGGTGAAATCTGGCACCCAGATGCTGTTGTTGTCGCCCGTCGGTGCGGGGTCAGGTATCTGGTTGTGCAACGGGCCATTAATGGTGGTCGTCGTGCCATCGGGCACGCACTGGCCGTCAACCACGTGGTAGTTGTCAAAAGTCTGGGAGCCGGTGAATTCGACGATCGCCATCAGGAGCTTGGCTTCGCCAGTTTCGCCTAGACCCGCAGCCATCGGGCTTTTGCCCATGGCCTTGGCCTGGTTCCAGGCCGCCAGCCGCTTGGCATAGGCGATCGGGTTGGGGCCGCTCATGCCCTTCTGACGGTTGAGGGCTTCTTTGTAGGCGTCCACGGCGGCCTTGGCATCCGCGGCCGAGGAGTTGAGCGTTAGCTTGCCATCCGCGCGCAGCATGTTCTCGATGACAAAATCATCGGCTGGCGGCATGGGGTTGGGCTGTGAACGGATGAACTTCTGCCAGGGAATGGATGGCGCCGGGGAGGCGCTGCCGGTTTTTCCTTCGGGCGCCGAGGCCAGGGCCGACATGGGCGCGAGGGCGACGATGAGCATGGTTACGACGAGAAACCATGTAAACCACGTTGTTCGATGCGAATTCGTAGTCATCTGAGTTCCTTCTTTGGAGATTGGTTTGCCAGGGATGTCGCGTACTGAGGCGAGACCCCCTGCAAGGTCGCAACGGGGGAGGAGCAACAGAGATTGATAGAGCGCGATCACCTCCTTCGCTTGGCGCCTGGCGCGCCTGGCCCGGATCGGCCAACACCGCCAAATGCACAGCGGCGCGCCAAAACTGGCTAAGGTAATTCTCGTCGGGAATCGTGACGGTTTGAGTTGGGCAAGCAGCGTGTGCTCACGTTCGATTATACGTGTCAAGGGAAGGTTTGTCAATCGCGTTTGACGCCACGAATGCATTTCAAACTGGGGGCAGGCCGGAGGTCCGGCGATTAAAATCGCTGCAACCATCGCCAAGCCACCTTCGTGGGCTACACCCCGAAATTGCAGTGCACCCTGACGCCACGAATGCGTCAAGCGGTTTGGCGTCTCAACAGAGGTATGTTACAATTTAGGCAGTTACGATCTTGAACATGCGTCGTATTGGCGACGCCGGAGCGACAAAGATGCGTAAGCAATGGCTCTCCCAACTCGCACGCGACGACGGGCAGAGCTTCGCCGAATTCGCGTTGATTCTGATTCTCATCGCCATCGTTGTTCTAGCCATCCTCCTGATCATGGGCGACGATATGCGTGTGTGGATCATTACAGCCTGGCAGAGTATTTTCCCATCGCAGTAAGCGCCGCCGCCTGTCGGCGATGATCTCGCGACACAGCCTGGCTTATGTCAAACAATCAACAACCCGCCCCGCATAGGATCCTCGCGCAGCCTGACACGCAAGCGAGCAGTCAATCGCTCCGGCGCATGCTGACGCGGCTGCAGCGGACCTTCCTGGACCTGCTCTTTCCACCGCGCTGCGTCCACTGCGGCCAGAGCGGCCAGCCGGGCGGACGCCTGTGCCTGACATGCAGAGGGTTGGTCACCCGCCTGGGTCCCCCCTGGTGCCAGCGCTGCGGACAACCTGGCGTCCACGGCGCCGCCTGCCCTTCGTGCAAGAACCAATCTGCAGCCCTGACTGGCATCCGGTCGGCGCTCTTGTTCGCAGGGCCGGTGCGGCCGGCCATCCATGCGCTGAAGTACAAACACGCGCGTGACCTGGCAGCGCCGTTGGCGGAGCTGATGCTGCCCAGTTGGCGCCACCTGCCCCAGCCTGTGGACGTCATCGCGCCGGTGCCGCTGCATCCCGCGCGTGAACGCGAGCGCGGTTACAACCAGTCACAACTGCTGGCTGATGTCATTGGCCCGGCGCTCGGTATCGCGGTGGACGGTCGCCTGCTCGAGCGCACGCGCCAGACGGCGCCGCAGGTCACGTTGAACGCGCAGGCGCGCCGCGAAAACGTGGCGGAGGCGTTCACCGTTGACCGTGAGCGCGCCCCGCATGCGCTTGGGCGTCACGTGGTGCTCATTGATGACGTGTGCACCACCGGGTCAACCCTGGGCGCATGCGCCGAAGCCCTGGCCGCGGCCGGGGCACAGCAAGTGTGGGCCTTCACCCTGGCGCGGGCGCGTTGGGCGCCCACGAGTCCCGCGCCCGCGTACCTCGACGATCAACCCCAGCCTTGAGAAATGGTCCCAAGGCTGATTTCACTACCTAGAAAGGTGTCAGACGATGGAACTGCATATCACTGGCAAGAATGTTGAAGTTACCGACTGGCTCAAGCAGTACGTTGAGAAGAAGATTGGGCGCCTGGACCGCTACCTCCCCGGTATCCAGGAAACGCGCGTGGAATTGGTCACGCAGAATTCCAGGCGAGCCGGCGATCGTCAGGTGGCCCAATTGACGCTGCGCACCAATGGCTCTATCCTGCGCGCCGAAGAGAAGAGCGACGATATGTTCGCGTCCATTGATGCCGTGGTGGACAAGATGAATCGCCAGATCAAGCGTTTCAAAGACAAGCGCCAGCGCGGCCGCGGTCGTGACATTGATCGCGCGGAGCAGCTGGAGACTGCGGCCATCGAGATGGAAGCAGTGGCGGCGGAAGAAGAAACCGTGTCCGGCAAGATTGTGCGCACCAAGCGCTTCCCCATCGGCCCCATGAGCGACGAAGAGGCCATCGAGCAGATGGAACTGCTCGGACATGACTTCTATGTGTTCTACAACGTGGATGATAATCGCGTCAACGTGGTCTACCGTCGCGCGGATGGCGACTACGGACTGCTGCAACCAGAACTGGCCTGAGCGGTGAAACGGATTCTCTTTGTCTGCACCGGCAACGTGTGCCGCTCGCCAATGGCCGCCGGCCTCATGCGCCAACGCCTGCACGACGCGGGCCTCGACGCGCAAGTCAGCGTCTCCTCCGCGGGCATCTATGCCCTGGACGGGAGACCGGCCAGCGTCAATGCGCAGATCACGCTGGAGCAGCGCGGCATTGACATCAGTGATCATACTGGACACACGCTGGAAGTGGCCGATCTGAAAGCAGCCGACATCGTGCTGGTGATGGAGGAAGCGCACCGGCGCTCAATCTTCTACACGGCGCCGCAGTACCTGGGCAAGGTGTTCTTGCTGAGCGAAATGAGCGGCAAACACGACGACGTGCACGATCCTTACGGCGAAGCGCTGGTCGAATACGAACGCTGCGCCAATACCCTGGAGCAGCTGCTCACCCAGGGCGAAGCGCAAATTCTGCGCCGGCTGGGGATTGGGGACTAGAGATTGGAGATCAGAGATTGGAGATCAGGCGTCTCACGATGCGAACGGTCTCTGGTCTCTGGTCTCTGGCCTTTCAATCTTCAATCTTCGCCCCCTCCTCCCCCCGCCACAACTGTGCTAAATCCACGTAGGTGCGGTAGGTGTACCACGCCATAAGGGTGCTCAGCTTCAGTCCGTGCCAGCCGTCGCGCCAGCCGGCCAGGGTGATGTAGCGGCGACGGAATTCACGCAGCGGCTGTAAGAGGTAGTTGTGCGGCCGCGGGTGTATGCCTCGTTCCTTCAAGATTCTAGCCTCATACGCGGCATAGGTGGCCTGCTTGCGATGAAACTGCGCCCAGGAATCGTAGTTGTAGTGCAGGAGATGCTGACGCAGGTGGCCTTCGGCGCCATCCAGCACCACGACCTCGTGCACAGGCCGTGACAAGTCATAGCGCGCGCGGC
>JBGAVB010000092.1:0-253 GCA_044228345.1 Anaerolineae bacterium
ATGTCGGGGCCGTTTCGATCAGAGATTGCAGCCGCAGCAGCGCAGGCTCATCACATGCGTCCAGCCGCGCCACGACCTCCGGCGAAAGCGCCGCGCCAAAGCGGTAACGGGCAAGAGTTGGCAGCAGGCTGCGCAGCGTTGCTACCCGCCCTTCCATCCGCCCTTCAGCAAGCCCTTCCATCCGCCCTTCCGCGATCCAGGCCGTAGCGACTTCGCCAGCCACGGTTTCGGCTGATGCCTGCAGGGCAAAGAT
>JBGAVB010000092.1:263-8308 GCA_044228345.1 Anaerolineae bacterium
AAAGATGTCAGCCACGCGCCGCTGCCAGCCGGGCAGGAATGGCTCACACGTGATGACATCGTCGGCGCCGTAGGCCTCCGGCTGCAGCGGGTTCTGCGCGCGATAGACGTAGATGCGCTGGTGCCGTACATCCACATCCCACACCACCTCCGCCTGGTTGGCGAAGTAAAGCTGGCGCTTACGCCGCTCTTGGGCGCGGCGATTGGAAGGCGACCGCGTCTCCACGACCAGCTCTGGGCAGCCATGCAGGATCAGGCGCTCGCTCGGACCTGTGGGCTGCGCCGTCGCCGCCCGCGTCCATGAAATCAAGGCAATGTCAGGCTTGATGACATCACCGTTGCTTAGCAGGCACTCCATCTGGTCGGGCAAGCCGGCGCCAAAGCCCGCCTTGCGCGCCGAGAGATCCAACATGGCCTGGATATTGCCGGCCACCATGCGCTCAGAAAAATCGGTCATTTCCTGCCATACCAGCCAGCCGTTGTAGAGCTCGACTGCCTCCTGGTCCAGAATCGTTTCCGCATTGTCAATCGTGTAGGGGCCGTTGATGCGCGCATACGCTTCCAGGATATCGGCCGGCCAGCCGCGGCTCACCTCTGGCAGGGCACGCGGCGGCTTGTGGTTAGTTCGCCGCGGCGTCGTGAGGGTAACAGTCATCATCTCACCTCTGTCATGCCCAATCTAGCCATCGTGATTGTTCACGCGTACGCCGCCGTCATCTGGCGCAGGCGCGCCACCAACGGCGTCAGTGCATCCATTAACGCCTCGATGTCCGCATCCGTCGTGCTGTGTCCCAGCGTCAGGCGCAGATGACCGGCCGCGGTCACGGGATCAACGCCCAGCGCCATCAGCACATGCGACGGCTCCTGCGCCGCGCTGGTGCAGGCTGAGCCGCTGGAAGCCGCAATACCGGCCATGTCGAGGCCCATGAGCACCCCTTGGATCTCCAGGCCGCCAATCAGAAAGCTGGCATGGTTGGGCAAACGCTGGGTGCGGTGACCGCTGACCCGCACATCGGGAATCTCGCGCAGAACCCGGTTGATCAGGCGATCACGCAAGATGGCCTGGTGGGCGTTGTTGGTCACACGCGACATCTGCGCCAGCGTCAAGGCTTTGGCCATGCCCACGATGTACGGCACATTTTCGGTGCCGGCGCGATGCTTTGCTTCCTGGCTGCCGCCGGTCACTTGCGACCACAGGGGTGTGCCGCGGCGCACGTAGAGCAAGCCAATGCCCTTTGGCCCGTAGAATTTGTGCGCCGAGAGCGCCAGCAAATCCACCTGCAAATCGTCCACGTCGAGCGGCAGCAGTCCGCCCCCCTGCACCGCATCGGTATGGAACGGGATTCCTCGCGCCCGCGCCAGCGCGCCGATCTCCGGCAGCGGCTGAATAGAGCCGATCTCGTTGTTGGCGTACATGACACTGATCAGGATGGTGTCCGGACGCAGGGCGGCCTCCAGGTCAGTCACCACAACCACGCCATCCTTATCCACCGGCAGAACGGTCAGCTCAAAGCCGTAGTGGTCGCGCAGGTCGAGGGCTGTTTGCAGGACGGCCTTGTGCTCCACGGCGGAGACGATCAGATGCCGGCCGCGCCCGCGCGCCCGCTGCGCCAGGGCCACGCCGCGCAACGCCAGGTTGTCCGCTTCGGTGCCGCAGCTCGTGAAAACGATCTCGTGGGGCTGGCAGTTGAGAAAATGGGCAATGCCCTGGCGACTCTGATCGAGCGCGCGCGCCGATTCTCGCCCTAATCGGTGGATGCTGGAGGGGTTGCCATAGGATCCGCTGAAGTAAGGCAGCATGGCCTCTACGACTTCGGGCGCCACCGGCGTCGTTGCGGCATGGTCAAAATAGATGATACGATTCGCAGTTGGCATAGCACTCAATCCAAGATCGAAATTCTAAAGGCCAACGAATTCTAACATTGTGTGCGCTGACTGTCAAGGAGCGTTGGATGTCAACCGTGTGACCAATGAAACAGGCGGCGCTCCAGGCCGGGTTCAGGTTGATCTTTCCGCTGGCCGTTTCGCTGCCCAGGTACATGTTGACAGTGACGCGCAGGTAGTAATACGCGCTGAGCGCGCTGTTGAGCACCGCCACAATGACCAGCCACGCCCAACCGGCATCCACCGCAGCTTTGAAGACGTAGAGCTTGCCGAAGAAGCCAGCCAGGGGCGGGATGCCCGCCAGCGAGAGCATGAAGATGGTCATGATCGCAGCCAGCGCCGGATGACGGCTGCCCAGGCCATTGGGCGCGCTGACGTCCACGTCCATCTCGGCTGTGTTCTCCAACACCTGCACGACAGCAAAGGCGCCGATGTTCATGAACGCGTAGGCAAAGAGATAATAGAGCGTGGCGCCGACGGCCTGATCGCTGTTCGCGGTCAGGCCCACCAGGATGTAGCCGGCGTGCGCAATGCTGGAATAGGCTAACAGGCGCTTGAGACTCGTCTGGCGCAGCGCGGCCAGGTTGCCCACGGTCATCGTCAACACAGCCAAGATCGCGATCACCCACAACCACGGTTTGTCGAAACTGGTCATGGCCGCCAGCACACGTAGGAGTGCAGCGAAAGCTGCGGCCTTGGTGCCGACCGACATGAAGGCTGTGACCGGCGTAGGCGCGCCCTGGTAAGCATCAGGCGCCCACATGTGGAAAGGCGCCATCGCCACCTTGAAGCCAAAGCCGATGAGGAGCAGCCCCACACCCACAGGCAGCAGCGGCGCCATGGGGCTGGAAACGGAAAACACGGCCAGGAAGCGCGCAATCAGCGCCAGGTTCGTGGTCTGCGTGGCCGCATAAACGAGGGCTGAGCCAAAAAGGAAGAAGGTGCTGGCAAACGCGCCAAGCAGAAAATACTTCATCGCAGCTTCGGTGGAGCGCGGCTGCTTCAGGTTGAAACCGGTCATGACATAGAGGGCCAGGGAAAGTATTTCCAGGCTCAGGAAAATCGTCATCAGACTGGTGGAAGCGCTGATGGCCGTCATGCCCGCGCAGGCCAGCAGCAGCAGGGCGTAGTATTCGCCGACGCTGTCGCTGATACGCTCGATATAACCAAAGGAGAGCAGAATGCCGAACGCGCCGGCAGTCAAGATGATAACATTTGCGAAGAGGGCAAAGGAGTCAGCCACCGCCATGTTCTGGAAATGCCGGACCGGGCCTTGCCATAACCAGGCGCTGGCCCCCATCGCCAGCAAGAGGCCGATCAGCGCCAGCCAACCGAGAAGGCGTTTGTTGCTGCGCAGCAGCGTCACTTCGGCCATAAGAATGAGCAGCGCCATAGCCACCAACACAAGTTGGGGCAAGATGGCGAGAAAATCGAGCGTCGGTATCTGAATCGGCATGTTGGATGACCCTCTAAAATCCGGGGCGGCCCTGGTCAATCATCACGGCCGGCGGGGACGCCTTGAGATGTTGGGCCAGGCTTTCGACGGAGGGATTGATCTTGTCGAAGAACAGGTTGGGGAAGAGGCCGATGATCACGAAGAGCACGACCAACGGCGCCATGATGGCAATTTCGCGTCGAGTCAGATCAGGCAGCACGGTAATCGTTTTCGGTTTGGTGACTGGGCCTTGCATCATCTGGCGGAAGGCGGTCAGCATGTACCAGGCGGCCAGGATGATGCCAGCCGTGGCCGGCCAGGCGAAGGCCGGATTGGCTTTGAACGCGCCCAGCAGAATGGTGAACTCGCCCACGAAGCCATTCAAGCCTGGCAGGCCCACCGATGAGAGCATGACGATCAGGAAAAGCCCGCCATAGATCGGAATCTCTTTCCACAGGCCGCTGAACTCGCTCATGATGCGCGTATGCAGGCGTTCGTAGAGCATGCCAACCAACAAGAACAACGCGCCTGTGCTCAGGCCGTGGTTGACCATCTGCAACACCGCGCCCGACATGCCCTGGGGGGTCAAGGTGAAAATGCCGAGCACCACAAAACCCAGGTGAGCTACGGATGAGTAGGCGACCAGGCTCTTGATGTCACGCTGGCGCAGCGCAACCAGCGCGCCGTAGAGGATGCCAATCACGGCCAGGGTGGACAGCCAGGGCACAAAGGTGACGGTGGCCTGCGGGAAGAGCGGCAGACAGAAGCGCAAGAAGCCGTAGGTGCCCATCTTCAGGAGGACGCCCGCCAGGATGACCGAACCAGCGGTCGGCGCTTCCACGTGGGCGTCAGGCAGCCAGGTGTGGAAGGGGAAGAGCGGCACCTTGATCGCAAAGCCCAGGGCAAAGGCCAAAAAGGCCCAGAACTGCACGATGTAGGCCAGGTTCTTGCTCTGCAGCACCACGACGTCGAAGGTGCCGCCGTAGAAATAGACCACCAGGATGGCGACGAGCATCAGCGCGCTGCCGGCCAGGGTGTACAGGAAGAATTTGACGCTGGCGTAAATGCGCCGCGGCCCGCCCCACTGGCCGATGATGAAGTACATCGGCACCAGGCTCGCCTCCCAGAAAACGTAGAAGAGGATCAAGTCCAACGCGGTGAAGACGCCGAGCATCGCCGTTTCCATCAGCAGCATGAAGAAATAGAAACTGCGTGTGCGGGTGTGGATGCTCTGCCAGGAGAAGAAGATGACCAGCGGCGTGAGGAACGTCGTCAGCAGCACCAGCCACAGACTGATGCCGTCCACGCCCAGGTAGTACTGGATGTTGAAAGCCGGAATCCAGGCCCGCTGTTCGACGAACTGCATGCCGGTTTCGCCGTTCTGCCACCAGACCAGCAAACCCAGGGAAACGACGAAGGTCGCCAGGGAAACCAACAGCGCCCAAACACGCTGCGCCCCCTCCTGACGAAGAAAAAGCAAAATCAAGGCGCCAGCGAGGGGTAGGAAGACAATCGTAGAAATGAAGAATGGCATAGTTTGCTTCTATCTTTGTAAGATCCGCACCGAAAGAACCGAGAAACGTTACTGCAGCAATGCCGGAGCCTTGGCATGAATACGTTCTATCAACCAAACGTTAACCAACGTCTCCAGGGAAACACCCTGAGAGTGCGCCTGCTGAGCAACAGCGTTGGCAACCTCGGGCAAAATAGCGATATGAACGGCTCGCTTTTCGGGAGTGTCAAAAGTGAACCATTCACCGTTGTCTTCCATAAAATCGCCAGTGTCCAAATTATCCCAGAACTCTGCTTCTTCAACGTAGGACTTGAATTCTGGTACGACAAGCGTGTTCATCGTCTCAATCTCCTGAAGCCCCGCTTCTCATTCTCTGTCATATCACGCGCGGTGATTGGCTTATACACCTTTGTGCCCAAGCGCTCGATCACAACGAACAGATAGCGGCCTGACCCTGTTTGCCCATAGATACGAAAGCGATTCTCACCTTCTTTGTGGGCCAGGTGTCGAGGATCAAGGCAAACCTCCCACACTTCTTCTGGCTCTAT
Source organism: Anaerolineae bacterium (assembly GCA_044228345.1). Lineage (GTDB taxonomy): Bacteria > Chloroflexota > Anaerolineae > SSC4 > Amarolineaceae > Amarolinea. The sequence goes on from JBGAVB010000092.1 coordinate 5,643, forward strand.
GTTATGACGGGCAACATGTTCGATTCTGTAATCGTCCCAGGCCAATTCGCCAATGTACATGTGCGGCTTCCCAAACTATCTCAGCGCCAAATACCCCACCACCGCCACGACGCCGATCACAATCGAGAGGGCATACGTCCCCACGAGGCCGGTTTGGAGCTGGCGCACACCCTGGCCGATGACGCCCAGGCCGCGCGCAAGCCCATTGACCGCGCCGTCAATGCCGCGCTGATCGAAGGTTGCCGTCAGCCAGCCGGCCAGGTCCCGGAGTGGATTGACGATGACCGTCATGTACAGTTCATCTACGTACCACTTGGCCTGCAAAAAACGGTAGGCCAGGTCGTAACGCGTGGCTGTCTGCTCAGGCAGCTGCGGCTGCGCCACATAGGCCTGATAGGCCAGCCAGATGCCCAGGCCGGCCACGATCGCGCCCACCACGAGCAGTCCGAATTCCAGGGGCAGATTGGCCGCGGTCTCGGCCGTCTTGACATCGGCAAACACCGGCTCCAGCCAATGCTCCAGGCTTTGCACTATCGGCAGGTTGAGCAGGCCGCCGATGACCGCCAAACCGGCCAGGATCCACAGCGGCGTCGTCATGACCGACGGCGATTCATGCGCTTTGTCGGCCAGCTTCTTGTCACGCGGCTTGCCCCAGAAGGGTACAAACACCATGCGGAAGCTGTAGAAAGCGGTCATAAACGCCGTCAGGGTGCCCACGAGGTAGAGCAGGAAATTATGCTCGAAGGCTTTGAACAGGATTTCGTCTTTGCTGAAGAAACCGGAGAGCAACGGGACGCCAGCCAGCGCGGCCGCGCCGATCAGGAAGGTGCGGTAGGTCGTCGGCAGCTTTTCGCGCAGGCCGCCCATCTTGCGGATGTCAAGCTCGCCGTGCAGTGCGTGCATGACGCTGCCCGCACCCAAGAACAAGAGCGCCTTGAAGAAGGCATGGGTGGTCAGGTGGAAAATCCCGGCGCTGTACGCGCCTACGCCAACGCCCAGGAACATGTAGCCAAGCTGGCTAATGGTGGAGTAGGCCAGGATGCGCTTCAGGTCGGTCTGCACGAGGGCAATCGTGCCGGCCAGGAACGCGGTCAAGACGCCAATCCAGGCCACCCAATTGGATGCGGTAGCTGAGAGTTGGAAGATGGCGTGCGTTCGCGCCACCATGTAGACGCCAGCCGTCACCATCGTCGCGGCATGGATCAAGGCGCTGACCGGGGTGGGGCCTTCCATCGCATCAGGCAGCCAGACGAAAAGCGGAATCTGCGCGGATTTACCGGTGGCGGCCAACAGCAGCAGCAAGCCGAGCGTGGTTGCCACACCCTGCAGCGCGGGCGCTTGCGTAAAGACCTCGCTGAACGTGATCGTGCCGATCGTGCTCCAGATCAGCATGATCGCCAGGGCCATGCCAAAGTCGCCGATGCGATTGACGAGAAAGGCTTTCTTGCCCGCATCGGCTGCACTTGGTTTCTCGAACCAAAAGCCGATGAGGAGGTACGACGCCAGGCCTACGCCTTCCCAGCCAACGTACATCAGCAGGAAGTTGTTGGCCATGACCAGCACCAGCATCATCAGCACGAAGAAGTTGAGGAAAACGAAATAACGGGTGTAGCGCGGCTCGTGATCCATGTAGCCGATGGAGTAGACATGAATCAACGTGCTGACGCCGGTGACGACCAGGGCCATCGTGACCGAGAGCGGGTCAATCAGCAGGGCGATGTCTACTTTGAAGGCGCCGATGGTGATCCAGCGCCAGAGCAGTTGTTCAACGCTGCGCTGTTCGGCCGGGCGCGCCCAGAGCGCGACGAAAAGGCCGACGGCAACGGCAAACGCCAGGCCGATGGCCGCGGCGCCGAGCCAACCAGCGGTCTTACCCAGGCGGCGGCCGATCAACAGGTTGATCAGCGCGCCCAGCAATGGAAACACGAAAAGAAGCCAGGCAAAATTGAGCATAGAAACCTAAACCCCAAAAAGCCGAAATCCCAAACCCCAAACCCACCCGTTTTGCGGCCGGGCCGCCCTTCTGAACGATCATCGTTGGGCCAGCAGCCCGCTCTACGGGTGCAAATTCCTGCCAGCCAGATCGTACAACAGCACCAGGTCAACGCCGGGGAATTCGCGCTGCGCCACCAGCGTCGCCTGCGCATCCAGCATTTCACGCACGCGACCCCGCTGATCTCCCCAATGAGCACGCCACCAGATCAGCCAGATGCGCGGATGGCCCTGCGCCGCGGCGGCAAACTGCGCCCGCCAGTCCAGGTCGTCGTTGGGCAGCCACAGTTCATCTTGATAGGCCACCAGATCGCGCCCCGCGTAGTAGGTGAACGGCCGCCAGTGAAACGAGGGAATGAAGACGGCAAAATCACCTGGCTGCGCTTGCGTCCGCACCCACGCCGCCACGTCGCGCCAGGGCGGATTTTCGGGCGTCAGCGCCTGCGTCGCGACGGTGACGCTCATCAAAATCACCAGCGCGGCGGTGACGATGTAGCGCCAGCGCGCACGGGCCAACGCCGTCACACCGAGCGCCAGCAGCAGGCACCAGCCCGGCAGCGCCACCAGCAGATAGCGGCTGGCAAAGATTGGGCGCGCCTGCGAAATCAGCAGGGCAGCCGCCGCGGGCGCCGCTGCGTAAACCAGCGCCACGGTCACGGTCGAACGCCAGGCCG
>JBGAVB010000093.1:0-8289 GCA_044228345.1 Anaerolineae bacterium
GGCGGCCAATGTTGAACTGGCGATAGCGCTCCAGGCCATCGACCTCGCGGTTGATGTCGGGAAAGTAATTCCAGAAGCGCACCAGGTGCGGGAAGCCGAGCGCGTCGGCGGCGGCGAAAATCGCGCTGTAGGCGTCGCGCGCGGCCGTGCGAAAGACGAATTCGAGCACGACCCGCATGCCCAGGTGATGCGCCGCTTCTACAAAGGCCTTGAACTCGGTCTCCACGCCCAGGTTGAGCCGCGGCTCGCTCAAGTTGTCATCCAGGCGATACGGATTGCGGATAGCGTAGGGCGAACCGAGATTGCCCTTGTGGCCGTCCTGCCCCACGGATGTGACCGGCAGCAGATAGACGGTGTTGATGCCCAGCCAGCGCAGGTAGGGCAGCAGGCTGATGCACTTGAGGAAAGAGCCGGTCTCGCGCCAGCCCTGGCTGTTGAGCGGCGCAGCCAGCGCGCCATCGCCATCATGATCAAACGCGACGGCGGCGCGCGGAAACAAGTTGTACGCCACGGCATTTCTGCTCCAGCCGCCCCCTGTGGGGCCGTCCACCAGGGGCTGCGCCGGCTGCTGCGCAATGGTCTCGATCGTGTCCAGGAAAAAGCGCAGCGGATTGACCTGGCGCGGCGTCGCTTGCCCGGCCGGGTCAATCCAGAGGCCTGGCACGGCGTAGGCACTCGCCTGATCGCCGTGCTCAGACCACAATTCGCCTAGCCGCGCATAGACCTGGGCCAGAGCGGGTAGAGCAGCATCTGGAAAGGTTGACGTCATGTTTTTTTCTTCACACCGAATGGTCAGTTTTGGGGGTCAACATTGTACCATCCAGAGGAAGAATTCAGCCAATTTGGCGGCTGCGTTACGTCGTCCGTCTCGTACTCAGGCGGGTTGACCGATCACCCGCACGCGCATCCCGCGGCCGGCGGATGGCAGCGGCGCCAGTTTGATCTTGACCTGCCAATCGGCCGGCTCCAGTGTCAAACGGGTTGAGGCGAGGAGCGCGGCCATCGTCAGCATCATTTGCACTTCGGCCAGGCCAGCGCCCAGGCAGGTGTGCCCGCCAAGACTGTAAGGCGTAAACGCACTAGCCTGCCGGAACAACGACGCCAGGCGGTGCGTGACGGCGTTTGCCACCAGGACCTCGGCGCCAGCCTCAACGCGATGGCCCGCAAACTCGAACGGCTTGACCGCGGTACGCGGCGTGAAGGGAGCGACGGGGTAAAGGCGTAGGGTTTCCAGGGTAGCGCCATACAGCGCCTTCAAGTCCTTCAGCGCGTGCAGCGGTGGCACGCCGTTGGCGAACATCGCCTGCGCTTCTGCGGTCACCCGCGCCAGCGCATCCGGATGCTTGAGCAGTGCGTAGAGCATGAACGTCAGGGTGTTGGCCACCGTGTCAATCCCGGCGAAAAATGGCGCGATGGCCGATACGACGAGGGCATTCTCAGCGAATGGCTCGCCATTTTCGTCACGTGCGGCCAGGAGATCATCAATCAGATCAGGCGGGCGCGTGGCGCCGGGAGAGACGGCCTGATGCGCTGCGATCACCTCACGCGCCAGTTCGAAGACGCTGGCCTTGGCGCGGCGATAGCCAGGGGTGCGCAGCATGAACGCCGGCCACATCTTCAGCACGCTGGCGCGCATGATCACGTTCAAGAAGGTCTGCACGTCCTCGAAGTAAGCGCCCGGTTTGCGCCCGACCAGCACCCAACCCAACTGCTCAGCCACCAGGCGCTGGAACATGTCCAGCACGGGCACCGTCTGCCCGGGCTGCCAACGGCTGGCGCGCTCGCGCACCATGTCCACGACCGCGTTGACATGCGGTGCGATCATCTCACGGCCGTAGCCGCGGCGCATCACCTTGCGCAGCCGGCGATGCGGCTCGCCATCCAATGCCACCAGAAAGACCCGCGTCCCCATTTCGTCAGCAAATCCGCCGAACAGCTCCTCGCTGCCGAAATGTTCGTCGCCGGCGCGGGCAAGGAATTGGTTTGCCTCCAATCCCGCCAGCACGGTAATCCGGCGATTCAGCGCACGCACGCGAAAGATCGGGCCAAATTCCTGATAGCAAGCCGTCAGGTAACTCACTGGATCGTTCAGCAGCTTAAGCCCGCTGCCGAGCACCGGCAAGCCAGGCGCCCACGGCGGCAGCGGAGCCGTGCTCGGCCCGCTGCGCCACATTGTCGTCGAAACAGTCATGTCCTCACCTCGTGTTTTGTCATGCAGACGCTTTCTGCACACCCTCCAGCAGCACACGCACGGCATCGTCCGCCGTGCGGCCCCAATCCGCGCCCTCTGGATCCAGGATGCCCTGGAGTACGAGACCCACGCCGAGCGAAACGAGCACACGGGCCGTCGCCTGCGGGTCTACGGGCCGCAAACTGCCTTCAGCCACCCCCTGCGCGATCAGCTCGGCGAACGCGTCGCGAAAACGGCGATACGGCTCGATGGTGGCCTGCCAGACGGCTGGCTCCCTGGCTGCCTGGCGCCAGAACTCCAGGAACATCGGCACCTGCCCCGTGGCCGACTCGAAGACGGCTGTCACCATCCCGGCCAGGCCGAGCAAGCGGGTCGGCACGCTTTCGTTGGCGCCGCGCACGGCGCGCAGTTGTCCATCCAGGTCAGACAGCCACTGCTCGAACAGCGCCATGAACGCGACTTGCTTGCTGGGGAAATGGTGATAGAAGGCGCCCTTGCTGACGCCGGCGCGCGCGCAAATCTCCGCCACGCCCGTGGCATCGTAGCCTGACCGGGTGAAGCAATCCACGGCCGCCGCCAGAATATGGGCGCGCGTCTCGTCGCTGCGCTGCTGATGCGTCATACGTTCTCCTGCAAAATACATACCGACCGGTCGGTTTTTATTTTAGCGCCAGCGGGCTGGCCTGTCAAATCGCAGGCGGCAACGCGCGCGCAGGATCAACCAAGAAACCATAAGTCACGGACTAGAATTGCCAGGCATCCGAGGTGGTCAGGTGGGCGTGATGGGCGTCGTCTCGCGGGCAGCGGCGGCCCAGGCCGCGCCCCAGAGGCCCAGGACCGTCCACGTCAGGAGGCGGCCTTGGGTGGCTTGAAACGGGTAATAATCGAAAAGGCCGATTACAAATAACGCCAGCAGCGCAGCTGTTGGTCCCAGCAGAGAGGCAGCATGGGTTGGCCGTCTGATCCAGCGGATCGGAGGGGCCAACATGAGCCAGAGCCAAAGAAGCCCGCCGATGGGGCCAAGTTCAACCAACACGAGCAAGGGCGTGACGTGGACCGGCTGTGGGGCGTAAGGGCCGAGCAGATCAAGATTGCCGGCCAACGTGAGGCGGGTGAACTGCGCCAGACCGATGCCGGGCCAGGGCGCGGTAGTCAAATGGCGCCAGGCAATCGCAATGGTCGCGCCGCGTTCATTGATAGACCGCGCCTCTGCGCTGGCGCCCGTGAGACCCAGGCGACTGGCAAGAATGGGCCAGGTCAACGCGCCGAAAACGAGGCCGACGCTCACGAGGAGCAACATCACGCGGGCCACAAGACGGCGGCGCACGGCCGGCGAACGGCTTGACAGGATGTGGCTGCCGATGAACAGACCGCCCAATGCCGTTCCGATCCAGGTGGCGCGCGAGAAAGCGACAGCCAGCCCTGCGCCGGTCAACGCAAGCCCAACGTACCAGGCCCAGCGTTGGCGTACGTTGCCTGTGGCGACGGTTGCCAACGCCAGGAGGAAGGCCACCGACAAGCATCCGGCTAAGATGTTGGGATGTTGAGTCAAGCCGTAAGGACGCAGCCAGCGCACCCCGGCGGCATAGACAACGCTCACGCCTGGCATTTGCTGGCTGAGCGGCACTTCGCCCACAAAACCCATGCCAACGGCGTGCTGCAAGGCAACCTGCGCCAGGGCGATGATCGCTTGCAGGGAACTGCCCACCAGCAGCAGCGCAGGCGCCGCACGGCGCAGCCAGGGTGATCCAGCGAGCACCAACGACCACAGCGTCACCAGGCTGAGGCGCGCGGCCTGGTAGAGCGCCAGGTCACGATCCGCGGCTGCCGTGGCGAGGGCAAACGCCAGCAGCGGGAGCGCCAGCAGCGGCCACCATACCCACCGCGGCAGGGCAGACAGATCAGGCTTGGTTACGAGCCAGGCCGCCACGGCGCACAGCAGCAGCGCATCGGTGGCGTAGAGTGAGAAATCAGTCAATTCGTGGAAGAGAATGCCCTCAAAAGGGCGGCGTACGATGATCCAATGCCACCACCAGGGCAGCAAAACCAGGGTCAAGGCGCCGGCGCCGTTACGCGCGGAATTGATGAAGGTGCGAATGGACAACAGATGACCTCGTGAGCCGGCCTCGGTGGGCGCCGGCCCAGGCGCCGCAGGCAGGATGGCAATCATGAAGATATCACGATTCTACCACACTGTGAGCAGATCGAGAATTCTCCTGTTGAAATGATGTCTGCGCTTGGCAAGTCGGGCAATTGTGACTATAATCGTTGCCATGCGCACACGATGGTTCGTCAAGGCAATGGGTGATCAAGCCGCTAAAAGTGATAGGCATGGCGACGTGCGCGGGCTGCGTGCGCCATGGATGACGCCTCCAACTCATGGAGTCGCTTTTCGTCTTTTGACGGCCTGGTTGGCGCTGTGGCTGCTCAGTGCGTGTAATCAGCCAACTCCGCCGAGCACAACGCCGACGGCGACGGCGACGGCCGCGGCATCCACCGCCACCGTGGTGTTGCCCAGCTCAACGCCTGGGCCTGCGGCTTCCTCAACACCCCCTGCGACGCAGCCGAGCGCGACCCAGCCAAGCACAACGTCGACCCTGACCACGGCGACGCAAACGGCGACGACAGCGCCCACGCCTACATCGGCCCGCACCAACACACCCATCGCGTCCCCCACCCTGACCGCCACATCCACGCCTGCGCCGCCGCCAACGCGTGCGACCACTCCCACCGCCGCGCCCACGGTCAGCTTGTACGAACGACAAATCACGCTGAACGCCTACCCCTATGCGGCTTTTCAGCGTGAAGTCACCGACCCGGTCTTCAACTGGTCATGGCGTATGCTGGACCGTGCGGCTTACGAGGCCGCGCAGCCCCAGCCAACGCCCCAGACGCTGCGCGAGGTTGTGCTGGAAAACGAATTTCTACGCCTGGGCGTGTTGCCCGATTTGGGCGGCCGCTTGATCGAATGCTATTACAAACCGACGCGGCATCAGGTGTTCTACCGCAATCCGGTGCTCAAACCGTCGCCCTGGGGGCCGCCGGGGCGTGATGGGCTGGAGGCGGGATGGCTGGCGGCTGGCGGCGTTGAATGGGGCATCCCGGTTGAGGAACATGGCTACGCATGGGGCACGCCGTGGGGCTACGACACGCCGCAGCCCAGCCCTGAGGAAGGGACGATCACCGTTTTCCAAGAACCGCAGGGCCGTTTGCAGATCAGCGTGGACATCACGCTGCGCGCGGGCGAGGCGGCGTTTACGGTGCGCACGCGGCTAACGAATGCCACCGGGCAGGAAGCGACTTTCAAGTATTGGATCAACGCCATGCTGACGCCTGGGGGACGCAATCGTCCTGGCCCAGAACTGCGACTGATCCTGCCCATCAACGAGGTCACAGTTCATTCAACGGGTGACAGCACGCTGCCGGCCAGCGGCCAGGCCATGAGTTGGCCCATCTTCCAGGGGCGCGATCTCAGCCGCCTGGGTAATTGGCGCCAATACCTGGGCTTCTTTGCCAGGCCCGCGGCGGCCGCGGGCTTTGCCGGCGTGTATGACCTTGCGGCAGATGAGGGCCTGGTGCGCGTGTTCCCGGCCGATGTGATGCGCGGCGTGAAGTTCTTTGGCCTGGGTTGGAGCGACCCCCTGCCGGCTACGCTCTACACGGATGACGGTTCCAGCTATGTCGAAATGCATGGCGGACTGGCGCCGACGTTCGATCAGCGCGTTACCCTGGGTGCGGGCGAAACCCTGTATTGGGAGGAAACCTGGTTTCCCGTGGCCGGCATTGGCACGTTCGTCTACGCCGATCAGGATGGCGCCGTCAATCTGCGCGCCACGGCGCAGGGTTTGCAGATCGCCATTTACCCGGTGCGTTCCTTCCGCGGCAAGCTGACCGTATCCGTGGACGGTGAGGCGATTGCCAACCTGCCGGTCACGCTCAATCCGGCGCAACCCTTCGATCAAGTCATTGCCGTGCCGGCGAATGTTCCGGCGCGGGCGCCGGTCGCCATCCAACTACTGGACGCCGAAGGCGCGGCGATTCTACAATTCGAGCAGGAGATGACGCTCAGGTGACATCCTTTGACGCCGATTTGATTCCTCTAAGCGCCCCGGCGGCCGATGTCCACGACGCAGCGCCTTCAGCCGGTGCGCCGGGCCAGGCTCAGCCGCCCGCGGCAAGCCCAGAGGAGCGCCAACCAGTCGCGCGCACCACATCACGAAGGCGCTTACGCCCGGCTGCGCACCGCTGGCGCGGGCCAAGCTGGCGTTGGCTCACAGTCTACAGCCTGGTTCTGATCGTTGGGCTGGTTAGTGTGCTGCTGGCAGGCGTTTGGGGCGTGCGCGCAGGCCTGGAACAACGCCGCATGGCGCAGGCCACGGCCGTCGCCGATCACTACCAACGCGGGCTGACCCATGCGGCCGCGGGCGAGAATGCGCTGGCGGTGGCTGAGTTCGAGGCGGCGCTGCGCCTGCAGCCAGACCACGTTGAGGCGCGCGCAGCCATGCTGCGCGTGATGGCGGCCACGGCCACGCCTCAACCTACGTCGCCGCCGGTGCCAACCCCAACTCCGCCTCCGGTCAGCACACCGTACACACTCGATGTCCTGCTGGGCGAAGCCCAGTCGCTGTATGATCAGAAAGAGTGGGCGCAGGCCGCCGAGCGTCTGGAGCGCATCCGCGCGACGGATGCCGCCTATGAAGCGAATACCGTTACCAACCTGCTGTACAAGATCTACTACACGACGGCTTCCGACTTGATCGCCGCTGGCCGGTTGGAAGAAGGAATCCGCCAGAGCGAGCGCGCGCTGGCGCTGCGTCCCAACGATAAAGCCGCGCTGGAGCAGAAGCAGCTCGCCACAGCCTATCTGCAGGCCATGGGCTATTGGCAGGCCAACTGGCAAAAGGCAGTCGCCGCCTTTGCAGACTTGTATAAGCTGCAGCCCAACTACCTGGATGTTGAAACGCGGTTGACCAAGGCCGCCATGGCCTATGGCGATTCGCAGGCCCAACGCGGCGCGTGGTGTGATGCGGCGGCGCAGTATACCATTGCCCTGGACGTGCAGCCCAGCGCGACCTTACGCGCGACGCGCGACGCCGCCAGCAGCCGCTGCAGCAATCAAGCGGCCGCGGCCACACCAACGGATAGCGGCGCAGGGACTGCAACGAGTCTTGAAGGCACGCCATCGGCCGCGCCCGCCGGCGCCCTTGCCAACGGACGCATCTACTTATCCACCTGGGATAACGAACGCAACAACTTCGTACTCTACCGGGTGGCAGCCGCGCCGGGCGCGCGGCCTGAAGCCCTGGTGCGGAACATGCGGCAGCCGCGCGTAGCGCCGGGCGGCGCGCGCCTGGCCGTGCGCAATGTCAGCGGCAGTGAGATTGGGCTAACGACCATCAGCACCAAGGGCGAGATCCTGCGCCGCGTCACCACCTTCGCTGAAGATGGAAATGCCACCTGGTCGCCAGACGGCCGGGAATGGGTCTTTGCCTCCAATCGTGAAGGCGACCGCCGCTGGCGCCTTTACCACGCCTGGGCCGAGGGCACGGAGGCCACGGAGTATATCGTTTTTGGACGCAGCCCGGCCTGGTATCCTGGGAAGAACATTGCCTATGAGGGGTGCGACGATCAAGGCAACCGCTGTGGTCTGTGGCAAATGACCCCGGACCGCAGCCAACGCACGCCGTTGACCGATGTCGCGGGCGACACCTCGCCGGCCTGGTCGCCGGGCGGGAGCCGCCTGGTCTTCATGTCGGCGCAGCGCAGCGGGAACTGGGACATCTTCATGCGCGACTCCAAGACCGGCAAAGTGACGCCGGTGGCCGCCAGCCCTGCCATCGAGGGACTCCCCACCTGGTCGCCTGACGGCAACTGGATCGCTTTCATCTCCAATCGTGATGGCGCGTGGGCGTTGTACATCACCCAGCCAACCGGGACGCCGGTGCGCTTGCTCAACCTGCCGGGCGCGCTGCCAGAGTGGATGGATGAGCAGATTACCTGGGGGCCGTAAGAGAAATTCTGAATGATGAATGCTGAATCCTGAATGGCGCCTAGTGCGCCGAATGTGGAACCGACGCTACATTCAAACATCACCATTG
>JBGAVB010000094.1:0-8253 GCA_044228345.1 Anaerolineae bacterium
CAATTTCTAGGAGCAGCGTCTGCCGGGCCGGTACGTCCAAGGACCCGAGCGCGCCCAGCACGAATTCGAGCGCGATGATATGCCAGACCTGAATCACGCCGCGCGCCGTAAGCACGGTCAGGATCAACGCCTGCAAGAGCAGGCCGCTCTGTGTGAAAATGACCAGCCGCCGCCGCGGGACGCGATCGGCCAACGCCCCGCCCAGCAGGGTGAGGGGAATAACTGGCAGCAGCGGTAAGAACCAGGTGGCGCCCAGAGCCAGCGCCGAGCCAGTCAGCCGATAGACCAGCCAGCTCTGCGCGGTGGTTTGCATCCAGGCGCCGCTTTGCGAAAGCAGCTGCGCAGTCCAGAAGCGGCGAAAAGCAGGATTGCGCAGCGCGCTGAAAACCTGATTCATGACCTTATCCCAGGTAACCCAGGCCGGTCAGGCGGGAAGCGACTTCGGCATCGTAGGCCGCGTCCGCGCCGCTGTCTGAGCCGGGGGATGCCGTCAGGCTGGGTTGATAGCGCAGCGGCCGCTGCGCCAGCGCGGAGCCAGGCTCAAAGGCATCCATCAACACGCGGCCATCGAGATCATCGGGCAGGGGCACGCCCGCCAGGTGCAGGATGGTCGGCGCCAGGTCCACGATGCGCGCGCCGCTGATTTCAGTCTGCTGGCGGATGCCCGGCCCATGCAGGAGACACATGCCAAAACGGCGGTTGTTGCCCTTCCACTGCCAGTGCGCCTCGAACGGATTTGCCTGCGCCAGGCCGGCGCGGTTGTGATACTCGTCGGCGTTGAGCGCCAGCAGATCAGGGCCGTCCGCGGCGTAAGGGCCTTGAAAGGCCTCGTCGCGGCGATAGACCTTGACGAAGACCTGCGCGCCTGTCTCTGGGTCGCGGATGGCCTCGATCCGTGCGATTAACTCATCGCACAGCGCCTGGTACGCCGCCTCGGTGGGCGCCAGGTCGCGGTTGATGTAAACCGGCCCCTGCGCCAGGGCAAAAGCGCGGGTGCGCGTCCAATCAACCCGCTGTACGACGGCCTGATTGCCAAACTCGCCGTAGACGCCGGTGCTGCTCGGCAGCAGATACGCGACCCGGCGCATCAGCTCGAACGGGAAAAGACGCTTGAGGTGCAGCACATCGAGCAGGCGGCTGATCGCCGTGCGGTTGAGGCCCAGCCGGAAGATGGCATCGGCCGGACGCGTGCGCGTGAAAAGATAGCCCTGCTGCTTGAGCCAGGCGTTGAGGAAGAAGGCTTTGGCGACCCTGGCGGTGCCGTGATCGGACATGACCAGGGTGTAATCGAACTGCGGCGCCAATTCGCCCAGCCATTTGTCCACCACCTGCCAGGCCCACAAGGTTGGCTCTTCATCGAAAAAGAAGTGCTGGATGCGGTTGAGGTCGAAAGTGGTGATGTGCAGAAAATCCACGGGGTCTTTGCCATGCAGGTACGCGGCCGCGGCGAAGGTCTTGTCAATGACGCGCAGCGCCTCCTGCACCACCGGGCTGTCCTTCGTGGCGTTGAAGAAATCGCCCTTGATGTTCAGTTCGTAGTCCAGCGTCTGCTCCAGGTCGGCCGCGAGTTCGGGCGGTGAGGTGTAGCCGGTCTGGCTGACATCGGGGCCGCCGCACACCATGAAGCCATCGAGGCTTTTGGGCGGATAGGTGCGCGGCACACCGATGACGCCGGTGCGCAGGCCGGCCTGGTTGAGGTAATCCCACACTTCCGCGCTCTTGAAGGTGTGCGAGGTGGGCGTGATGACCTCGCGCGTGCGCGGATCGAGCTGCTGCCACCAGAAGACGCCCAGTTTGCCGGCATACTTGCCCGCGGCGTAGCACTTCCAGGCTGGCGAGGTCACCGGGGGCAGCGCGCTTTCCATTTCACCGCGCGTGCCTTCGGCCACCAGGCGCGCCAGGTTGGGCAGCTTGCCCTCGCGCAGCCAGCCGCTGATAAAATTGAACGAGCCTCCATCGAGGCCGAAAACAAGAATACGTGGTTTGGACACAGGCATCTCCTTGAGAGAGAGATTAGAGATTGGAGATCAGAGATCAGGTGCGTGAAAGGCGGATGATCTCCGGTCTCCGGTCTCGAATCTTCCAATCTTTTAATCTTCAATCTTCAATCTTCAATAGCCATCAACCGCCGTGCGCAAGACGAGCAGCATTGCCTCGATATCCTCTTCCTGCACATACGGGTGCGTGGGCAGGGTGAGCAGGCGCTGCGCAATCTCGGTCGCGCCCGGAAAATCCGCCGCCGCCCCGGCGCCCAGTGAAAGCGCGGCGGCAGGCAGGCCCGACGACGTGCGGCGCAGAATTTCGGCCAGGGTTTGGCTGTACAAGCGGCCGGCGCCGATGCCGGCGCGGCGCAGGCGGGCAACCAGCTCCTCACGCTGCGCATGGTCACGCGCCAGCAAGGGCAGGCGCACGTAGATCGGCGGCGCGCCGGCCATGGGCGCGATCGGCGTCAAGCCGGCGGCCGCAGGCAAATTGGCCAGCAGATGCTGCGCGTGCGCGCGCCGCTGCGCATTCCAGCCGGCCAACCGCGGTAGAAGTCGGGCGCCCAGCGCGGCCGCGGGCGCGCTCAGCGGCCGCCGCACAAAATGCCAGGTGCGCGGGTCATCGCCGGCGGCGTTGAGACCCAGCCGCGCCACCCACCACCAGCCGCGCGGATGAAACGCGACGGCCAGCACCGCCATCCTGGCCCAGGCCAGCAGTTGTGTCGCCGCGCGCGGCCGCGGCCAGGCGGCGATGATCTCCGCGGCGGCCGCAGCCAGCGCCGGATCGTTGAAAAGCGCGGCGCCGCCGCCGCCCGTGCTGAGCGCCTTGCCGGGGCCAAAGCTGAGCAGGCCGGCGTCGCCCAGGGCGCCAAGGAATGATGAATTCTGAATGCTGAATGCTGAATGAGAAAGGGAGCGGTCGGCGCTAAGAGAGTCGCCAGTCTGGGAGCGGATCGAGGAATCCGGTTCCTCAGAGAGGTCGGGTTTCGGGGGCAGGGTGAGCTTGGCGCCGAAGGCCTGCGCAGCGTCGTCCACGAAGAAAGCGCCGGCGGCGTGCGCGCGGGCGCGCACATCGTCGAGCGGCCGCGGCAGCCCCAGCGGATGGACGCTGACCACGGCCAACGTCTGCGGCCCAATGGCGCGGTCCAACGCCGCGCGGTCGTAATCCAGTGTCTGCGGCTCCATGTCCACCAGGCGCACGCGCAGCCCCGCGGCCTGCGCGGCATAGGCCAGCACCGGACAGGTGTATGCCGGCAGCGCCACCTCATCACGACCAGGACGCTGGCGCTTGCAGGCTTCCAGGATCAGGAAAAAGGCCGCGCGGCCGCTCGCCGTCAGTTGCAGCGACGGGCTGCCCGTCATCGCGGCCAGATCGGTCGCAAAGGCGTCTGCCGCGCGCGCCGAACGCACGGCCGCCAGGCTGGCAGCCAGGTCAGACAGGCCGACCGGCGTGGCGCTCGGCGGCAAATAGCGCCACCGTGAGATATGTGCTTTGAGCTTCGAGATTTGAAGTTATCCTTCCGAACCTGAAATGTGAGGCGATCTTCGACCTTTACTCCTACAAATCTTCGGCATTCAACTCTGCGCTCTGCACTTTGCACTTTGCACTCTGCACTGCTCTCTCCTCACCCAAACGGCACGCGGCGGCGCACGGCTGTGCTCAGGCGTTCAGCCGCCGCGGGCGGCAGGCGCTGCCACACGCGCTGCGCAAGGTTCAACGCGCCTTCGGGCCGCGCCTGGGCAATCAGTGCGGGCAGCGCGGCCTGGCGATGCAGCCAGACGTGCTGGTAGAGCGGCTGCGGCCGGCCAAAACGCCGCTTGAACGCGGCATGGCCGGAATCGGCCGCGCTGCGGCCAAAATCAACTGCGGCGTAACCCAACCCGGCGAAGTGCGCCATGATCTCCCAGTACATCAGGTAGGTCGCATGTTGGCGCAGGAACGGCGGCCGGATGGCGCCCCAGGTGCACCAGACGGTCTGGCCGAGCAAGAACTGGCAGCCGCCGCCCACCAGCTCGCCGTGGTGACGCATGACCAGCAGCGTGAAGCGATCTGGGAAGCGGACGCGCGCCAGGTGGAAGAAGCGCCGGCTGAGCACCGGCGTTCCTTTGCGCTGCGCCGTCTCCGCAAAGGCCGGATACCAGGCGTCGAGCTGATCCGCATCCCAGCTCAAGTCAAAACCGGCGCGCTGCCCGCGGCGCACCAGGTTGCGCAGGTCGTGCGAAAAGCCTTTCCACAGCACGTCCGCGCCGGGCCGCAGTTCTTGGCGCACGGTGACATGACGCTCCAGCGTCTGCCAGCGCGCGGCGTCAGCCGGAGCCGTCGTCGCCCAGGGGAGCAAGTCAGGACTGTCGCGCAGCACCAGGTAGGCCGCGTCCAGGCGCCGCGTCAGCGTCACCGCGGCCTCGATCAAGGCGCTGGCCGCAGCGGGCGTGGCGGCGGCCAACCCACCCGGCAGCGAGGTCAGATGCGGGCGGGTGGGCCAGGCGCGCACCGCGACCAGCGGCAGGACGCCGACGATGGCGCCTGCCTCGTGTGCCACCAGGGCAAACGGGCGCAGGCCGTATACCTCGCGGTAGGTGTCCAGCCACGCCGCCAGATGGTAATAGCTGGCCTGCGGCGCGGCCAGGACGAAATCATCCCAGGCCGCGGCGTCCTGCCCCTCAGACACGGAAATCATGCCCGGCTCCACAGCGGCAGGCGCGCAGCCTGCGCCAACTGGTCACGCAGCGGCCCCCAGGAGAACTCGGCCAGCAGGCGGCTCCAGGTTGACCAGAGGCCAGCCCGACCCGCGCGGTGGGTGACGCGCTCACGTGGGGTGAGACGCGTCGCCGCGGGCTGCGCGGTGTCGAATTCCCACGGATGCATGTAGGCCACGACCGGCCCCTGGGCCTGGCCGCGTCGCACGAGCGCGCGAATGACTGGATAGGGCAGCACCCGCCAGGCAAAGCCGCCGCAGGGCAGTCGCCAGCGGCCCGCGCCCACGGTCGTGACCGGGAACTCGACGAGCGCGCCGACCGCCAGCCGCGCCGGCCGCAGCGGCGCCTGCGCAAAGCCATACAGCGGATTGCGCGTGCGGATCAGGCTGGAATCGTAGGCAAAGCCTTCTTCGGCCAGCACATCGAGCGCCCACAAGCACGCGCCGTTGATCGAAAAATAGGGCGCGCGGTGGCCCAGGATGGGAATGTCGCCGGCCGCCTGGCGGATGGCATCCACCGTGCGGCGCAGCTCATCCCGGAACTGGCTCGGCGTCAGTTCGTGCACGAAGCGATGATCGTAACCGTGCACGCCCAGCTCATGCCCGGCCGCGGCCATGCGACGGATAAGAGCCGGCTCGGCCGCGGCCAGTGCGCCAACCACGAAAAAGGTCGCATGCACATCGTGCGCGGCCAACAGCGCCAGCAGGCGCTCGGTCAACCCCGCAGCGCGGCGCGGCCATTGCGGCCAGCGCGCGACCTGGCGGTTGGTGCTGGTCAGGCCCTGGAACCATTCTTCCAGGTCCACGGTCAGCGCATGAACGGGCTGCGCCGGGTCGAGCATGGTCGCCTGTGCGCTCATCCGACGTACCCCAGCCCGCGCAGGCGTTCGCTGATGGCAGCTTCGTCCGCGGACGAGAGAGCAAAATCGGCGTCGGCGGGCGCGCTTAGCGGCGCTGGCGACTCAACCACCTGCGGCGCCTGGTCAGCCAGCGGGCCGCTGAGCGCCTGGGTCAAGACACGGCCGTCCATCGCGGCCGGAATCGGCTGGCCGAGCAGATGCAGCACGGTCGGCGCCAGGTCGGCCAGGGTCGCGCCGCTGATCTCAACGCCCGACCGCACCGGCTCACCCAGCGCGACGAAGATGCCGTTCATGCGATGCGTGCCCGAGATGCCGCGGCGCATCGCCTCGATCACGCGATGCGAACCGAACTCATACTCGCCGAAGCCGAAGTATTCCAGGCGTTTGGGCAAGAAGACGATGTCAGGCGCTTCGTCGAGATACGGCCCCTGGTAGAGTTCCTCGCGTGGGTAGATTTCATCCACCACTGCCTCGCCCGTGGCCGGATCCGTCAGCAGCCGCAGCCGCGCGATGATTTCCTGGCGCACCCGCGTGTATTCAGCGCCGGGCGCCACGCTGCCCTGGGGTTCACGTCCGCGCACATTCAGTCGAATCTGGCCGATGTTGCCCAGCGAGTAGGCCTGCGTGGCCGGCCAATCCACGTCATCGAAAGAGAGAAAGAGCGTGCGCAGCAGTCCCTGGCCCTGCCCGCGCACCACCTCGCGCTTGAGGCTGCCCAGCCCCAGGCGCATGAGCAGGTCGTAGACCGCCATGGGGCTGAAGCCGGCGCGGAACGCAGCGTGCTTCAGGCGCGGCCGCCAATCGGGCTTGATGCGCAGAAAGCCCTCCTCGCGCAGCCAGTTGTTGACATGGATGAACTTGTGGAACGGGCCAAAGCCGTGGTCAGACATCAGCATCAGCACCGTGTCTGCGGGCAAGGCCGCCACCTGCGTCGCCAGCCAGCGATCGAGGAATTGATAGAAAGCCAGAATGGCATCGCCGTAGCGCGCGGCCCGGGCCGGATCGTGCAGGGGATGCGCCTGGCTCATGAACTTCCACATGGCGTGCTGCACGGTGTCGGTGCCGTTGAAGACGATCATGAAGAAATCCCACGGCTCACGCGCGCGCAGACTCTCCACCACCTTGATGCGCGTCTCGGTCGTTTGGTACAAACGAGCCAAAAAAGCATCTACCCCTGCGTCCGAGTAGGCTTGCCCAGGATCAGGGTAGAGGATGTAGTTGCCGGTGAGGCGCTCAAGCTCCTGCGCCAGCTCAGGGGGATGGGTGAACGTCACCTGCTTGGACGGCGTGGGCAGGCCGGAGATCAACAGGCCGTTGACCGGCTCCGGCGGGAAGGTCATCGGCACGTTGACGACGCACACGCGCCGGCCGGCCGCGCTGAGCAAATGCCACAGGCTGGGCAGGCGCCGGTTGCGCGCGGTGGCAGGCACGAAGTTGTAGGTGCCCGGTTCGCGATAGACCCAGTCGTAGATGCTGTGGCGAGCCGGGTTGGCGCCCGTCGCGAACGTCGTCCAGGCCGGGCCGGTCATGGGCGGCACGGTGCTGCGCAGCTGGCCCCAGGCGCCGCGGCGCAGGAGCTGCGCAAACGTGGGCAGTTTGCCTTGCGCGACCCAGGGCAAAATCAGATCAAACGTGGCCCCATCGAGGCCAATCACATAACAGCGGTAGGTCATGGGAATGTTGTCAATCCTCTCCGTGGGTCGAACGATCGGACGCTTCCATAGCCCGCGACTCCTCGTCGGTGGGGTTATCAGCCCGACGATGGGCATCGTCTGGCAGGCTCTGGCGCAGTTGCCGCACTTCCCAGGCCAAAAGCGCGACGTCCTGCGCCAGCTCTTTGTTCTGCGTCTGCAAGCGCGAGATGGTAATGCCCTGAAAGAGTAAAATGACGACGGCGAACATCATGCCAATGCCAAACAGGATGGATGGCGCGTAGACTACGCCGATCAGGTCGGCCATGAAACGCAGCGCCCCTTCGAAGAGAGAAAACGCCAAGAGCGCAAAGCCGGTCAGCAGCCACAGCAGCGCGTGATCTTCACGCAGCCGCCCGCGGCGCACCAATTCCAGAATGAGGCCAAGCCACCCCAGGCTCACGGCGACCGCGATCAGTTTCAGTATCGGCTGCGGCATCAGACGGTTCCCTGGAAGGCTGAATGATGAAAACTGAACGCAGAATGGCAAGTGCAAAGTGCAAAGTACACAGTATCCAGCCTCTACTCTCGCAGTGACAAACTGGGGGTTTTCTTGACGGCGGTGATGAGCACAGCCAACAGCACTTTGACCATGTAGTACGCGCCGCGCCAGTGGTTGATCGAAGAAACGCCGCCGCGCCGCGGGGCCATCACCGCGGGCAGTTCAATCGTGGTCAGCCCGGCGCGGTGCAGAAGAATGCGCGCCTCGATTTCGGGGTAATCCTGCGGGTAGGCGCGCGCCAGGAATTCGATCGCACGGCGGTTGGCGGCCTGCAAGCCGGACGTCGGATCGGTCACGCGCCGCTGCGTGAGCCTGGAGACGAGGGCCGCAAACAGACGGATGCCCAGGCGGCGGCTGGTTGGCACTCGATAGGACGCTGGGCCGCCCTGAAAGCGAGAACCGATGGCCACGTCAGCCTGGCCGCTCACAATGGGTTGCAGCAAGGTGTGCAAATCGGCCGGGTTGTGCTGACCATCGCCATCCACGCGCCCGGCAAAGGTATAGCCATAACGCGCGGCAAAC
>JBGAVB010000095.1:0-8095 GCA_044228345.1 Anaerolineae bacterium
GGCCGCCAGCGCCTGCTCGACCGCCGCGCCCGGCGCATCCGGCCCACCGCCAATCATCGTGACCTGGGCGGCGAGTTTGGCGTGATCCAGGTTTGCGCCCGCGGTCAGACCGAAGGCCTGCAAGTAAGGCGCGGCCAGCAGCCAATCAATCTGGCCCTGCACCGTGTTGAGCGGCGCGAAGAGCACATAGCGCGTCAGCGGCTTGCTCGCCGGTCCGGCTGATTCCGGAATCTCAAGGTCCTGCTGGCGGGCGCTGACCCCATCCAGGTGAAAGTCCTCGGACACGACGTCCTTGCCGGCAATGCCAACCCGGTAGAGGCCCGCGGGCAGGCCCGTGAACTGGTAGCGTTCGTCCGCGGCCACCAATGTCCAATGGACAAGCGCGCCGCTTGCATACAGCTCAATCGTCTTCCCCGCGCCGCGCAGCACGCGGCCGCTGACCATGCTCTCCTCCTTCGGCGCTGCGGGCAGCGTCAAGTTGACGGTGGCCGCGCCGCGGCCATCCACCGTCACTGGATCTGACCGCACGTCGGCGCCTTGCACCGCGACCTGGTATGTCCCCGCGGCGAGCGCGGTCAGGCTGTAGCTCTCATCGGCCGCAACCACCGTTTGGGCCACAGAGGCGCCCTCTTGCAGCAGGAGCAGCGTGCGACCGGCGCCGTTGCTCACGCGGCCGCTGATGACGCTCTCGCGGGCCGGGGCCGCGGCGCCGGCCAGGGTGCGCTGGAAGACCAGGGCAAAGCTGTGATGAAACAGGCGATTGCCCGGCCCTTCGTCCTTGTGACTCGTGTGCAGCCCGGTGACTTTGTCGCTGACCAGGGTTTCGCCAGGCATTCCGATCGCCGTAACCTCGCATACCTGGTACTTCCACATCGGGAAGTTGCCGGCCGGTTCGCCCGGCGGCTTGTCCAGGGTAACAATTTGATTGCCGCCAGGCCAGCTCACGCGCACCGCGCCGCCTTGCAGCCGATTGCCCGCTTCATCCTGCATGTCAACGAAGATATGCTGGCGAAAATTATTCTCGTCCGCGGTCAAGTGGTGCACGCGCTGCACTTTCCAATAGAGCTGGCCGCTCGGCGGCCTGGCTTCTTCGATGCCTACGCCGTAAGCGGCGGCATCGTTGACAGGCGCGTCCAGGCCGCGTGTGGCGGTGATGCCGGGATACGGTCGGGCGGCGCGTCCGAACAGAGCGGCGAAGAACTCAGAAATCGAAGACAACAGCGTACTCATGGATCACCTCTCTGCTACAGATTGGCCTGCAGCCAGTCGGCCAGGGCGTATAGATCGCCTTCGACCCGCTGCACCACGCAGCCGGCCGCGCGCAGGTCTTCTTCGACAGCCTGGCTAACGAGCGTGGCGTCGCCAACAATGACAACCCGCGCGGCCGCCGCGGCCAGCGCCGCGTCGAAACCGACCGCGACCTCGGGATGCGCAGCCAGGTAAGGCGTCAGCAGGCGTAGTTGATTCTGCACGAGGGGCGTCTGGGCTGCGCTGCCCCGCCCCAGGAGAACGAATTGGCGCAGATTGAGTGGAACCTGGTCCGGTTCTGGATCAGGCGCGGTCAGCGCCAGCGTGGCGGCGTTGAGACCATCCAGCGTCACCGTGGCGGAGATATCGAAGGCAGGCAGCTGCACGCTGTAGACGCCGGCCATCAACGCGTGGAACTCAAAGCCGCCAGCGTTGTCGCTGGTGGTCTGTTGATCCGTGCGTCCATCGCGGTGCAGCTCGACGCTGACCGCGGCCGCCGGCGCGCCGCTTGCGTGCTGCACTGAGCCGTGAATGGCGCTTTGCGCTGGCGGCGGCGGAGGAGGTGGCGGCGGCGGCGCCAATGGTGGTCGCAGATAAAGCACGGGCGCCTCTAGCGTCTGGCCCTCGGCCAGCACCATATCGGCGCTGCGCTTGTCGGCCGCGCTCACCTGGTAGCGGCCGGGCGGCAGGCCATCGAAGCGGTAGCGGCCCTCCCCGCCCACGGCGGTCGCACGACGCCACGCCAGCGGACTCACGCGCGCCAACTCGACCGACGCGCCGGTCGCCAGTCCCAGGGCCTGACCGGTCAGCACGCCCGTGAGAGACATGCTGCGCTCGACGGTGTTGGCGCCATCCAGCGCAAACGCCGCGCCCAGGCGTGCGATGTTCTCAACCGCCAACTCGTAGTCGGCGCCGGCTGGCAAATCTCGGAACTCGAAATTGCCGCTGGCAGACAGGGTTTGGCGCTGCGGGCCTGCAGGCAAGGCATTGCCGCTCAGCACGATCACCCCGTTCGATGGTGGGTTGGTGATGCGCCCGCGCACGATGCTCTGATTGCGAATCACCCGCTGCAGTTGGAAGGTCACCTCCCAGAAGAATGAATCCCCCGCCTGACCGGGCAGCGCGTTCGTGGCCAGCGGCGCGCTCACGTCACTCGCCCAGTCGGCCTGGATTACTTTGACCTGAAACTGACCGGCCGACGCCAGGAATTCATAGAAACCGGCGGGCTTGAACGGGTCGCGTCCGGTCAGGGTTTGGGGGAACTGCGTGTCCGGCTCCGGATTCGGCCAGGACATCTGCATCTTGATGCCATTCAGGCCATTGCCCTGCGCATCCAAGACGCGGCCAATGATGCGACGCGGGCTGCCAGGCGACGCCTGGGCGCTTGTCACCCGGTAGCGGAACTCGGGCGGCGCGGGCAGCGGCAGGTTGACTGCGGCCGTGCTCCAGCCGTCAAGCGTCACCGCGGCAGAGGCGGTCGTTCCCGCCCGAACCTGGTACAGGCCGGGGTGGAGGCGGCCAAAGCTGAAGCGCCCTTGCCCCAACACGGTCTGGCTGGCGATGATGTGCGCCGCGCCTTCGCTCACCTCCAACAGGTTGACCACCTCGCCAGGCTGCGGCTTGTCGTTCCGCAGCACCTGGCCGATGATGGCCGAAACCGCGCCGTTGGCAGGCAGCGTCACATCGAGCGCCTTCTGTTCGCCGGTCGCCAGGGTAATGCCGCTGGCAATGCCGGGGCCATCCACCACGCTGAGGGTGTACGCCGCGGCAGCCAGGCCCTCGATGCTGAACGCGCCGCCGGGCGATGCAGTTGCCAGGAGCGGCGCGTGGCCGGCGGCCTGCAGGCGGAGACGCACAGCGCCCGCCGCCTGGCCGTTGTTCAGCAGCAGGCGGCCCTGCAGGCGCGCGGTTTGCGGGACGTTGGCCGGCCACACCCGCGCCGCCGAGGGCAGCGCCTTGAGCGCGTCCACGATGGGCAAGCGGCCGTTGAGGCCAAACTGCTGGTCCCACCAGTTGGTGTACCAGCTCATGGTCTCCCACGCAGGCGTGAAATCACCTAAGGGGCGCGAGGCAATCAGCCAGGTGCACATGGCGAAGTACCAATCAGGCACCTCGTTGTTCTGCATCTGGCGCACGATCTCTTGCTGCATTTCCATCT
The DNA here is from genome assembly GCA_044228345.1 of Anaerolineae bacterium. GTDB lineage: Bacteria > Chloroflexota > Anaerolineae > SSC4 > Amarolineaceae > Amarolinea. The sequence continues at coordinate 3,407 of JBGAVB010000095.1, forward strand.
GTTGGCTGGGGATGATTTTGTTGTACCGCTTGTCATCGCCCCAGCCAACCACCGGGCCGCCCTCCGTGCTGATGACCGGCACATAGTAACCCAGGGCATCGAAGATCATTTTTCCGGCCGCTTCGTAGCCGCGAAAACAGTTGGGGTCATGAAAAATGGTGGCGCCCGGCCGCTTGCTCTCGCGGCGCAGGCGGTTGATCGTCTGATCTTCCGGGTTGGCCGACTCGCGCGGGCGGAAATCCCACGACCAGGCGCCATAGCGATCGTACTCGGCCTGGCTGAGCGGCGCGCCTAACTGGCTGACGGCATCGTAGGGGTAATCGAGCGGATGGTTGAGGGTGTAGTTGTGAATGGCGACCCAGGCGCCGCGCTCGAACAGGTCACGCCGCCCACGGGCGACGATTTTGGAAATGGGATTGTCCTGGCTGCCGGGGCCCATGGCAGGGACAGCCGGCAGACCGCCGCGGCCCAAGATTTGATCGGCATCGCGAATGAAGTTATCCACCACGATGTCAAGCCAGTTGGCCGGCATGACGTTGTTTTCCCATTCCGCCGACAAGTCTGGCTCATTGTTCGTCTCGAAATAGCGCACGCCCACCGCTACCAGGCGGCTGATCGTCTCAAACTCACGGCCGCCAATGCCACGCGGGTTGGGGCGTTCCTTGAACAGGCGCACAATGGGCATGATGCCCGCTTGCAGCATGCGCTGGCAGATCAGCAGCGAGGAACCGCCGCCATCGTCCATCAGCTTGACCCACTTGATGTGCATGGCCTGCAGTTCACTGATCCAGAAATCGAGTTCGCCGGCGGTCGGCGTATAGAGCGTCGCCGTCCAGTTGACAGCCTCTGGTTCGCCCAAACCGCGCGTAAGGGCGTTGTCTGGGGATCGGTACACGCGTGCGGACATCGCGTACTTTTCGTCTGCGTTGGCATCGCCTGGGCCTTGCGCAGGTTGATTCGTCGGGTGGTAGACGCGGGCAGACCAGTGCAGCCCGCGGCCATTGTCATCAGGAGGACGAGGAAAGTCCTTGATGTGCATCATGGTGAACCTCCTGGGGCGTCATGCGTTCAGCGCATGAGGTTTAGAGCAGAGGCCTGAACCAAGTGTGCAGGCCGGCTGAGAACGTTGCTTGAGGTAAGTTATGCGGAAGGTTAAAACAAGATGCAGAACCTGTCAAGTTTGGCAAAAAGAGGCAGCTTGCGCTGGCTGACAGCCCTGAACGGGCGACAGATTCCGGCGCGACCGTGCATCTGTGTCCACTGTCAGAACGCAGGCGCAGCGAAAAGCCTGCCCAAGCGTTATCGGCGCACGGTGGCTAGAAGAAGCCCCTACAAGCGTCCCCCATGGTATGAAATCGGTCTTTCAGACCAAAAACTGTTCGCACGTGAAGGAGGAATAGGCTATGACGACAAGAACACGTTGGATGACCGTCAGTTGGTTGACGGTCCTGTTAGTGCTGGTGGGCATTCTACCGGCGGCGGCGCATCCCGGCCTGCCCCCCGCGGCTCCATTCGGCCCACGGGAGGCCGTTCCACAGGCCTGGGGTATCGGCGCACCGGCGCCAACGGCCGGCTGGCTGATGGGCGGCGCATCGGTGGATAGCTGCACCTTTTACACGATCGGCGGCAACCTGCCTGGCGGCGTGGCCGTGCCCAATGTTGATCTGTACAACCCCGCCACGAATGTGTGGACTCCACGCGCACCCATGCCGACGGGCGTTTACGGAATTCAGCCCAGCGTCTCCGGCTCACGCATCTATGTCGTAGGCGGCTACGCCGATTCTTCGATCCCCGTGTATGCCGTTACCTCCACCCTCATCTACGATTCGCTGAGCAACAGTTGGTCAGCGGGCGCGCCCATCCCCGTGGGCGAATTCGGCATCGGCACGGCGGCGCAGGCGACCTACAATGGCAAGGTCTACGTGATCGGCGGCGACGACGGCGACGCCGATTCCAACACGACAAACTACGAATACAACATCGCCGCCAACACCTGGACGCTGCGTGCGCCCATGCCGACCCCGCGCGAAAACAACGTCGCCGTCACCCTCAACGGTAAGATCTATGTCGCTGGCGGCGCCCAGGCCGTGGATCCCGATTACAATGGCTTGACCGCGTTCGAGGCCTACGACCCGGCCGCCAATACCTGGGCTTCACTGGCGCCAATGCAAGAGGGGCGGGTATCACCGGGGATCGCCACCGATGGCGTCTACATCTACGTCTATGGCGGCGCCGATAGTTTGGGACCGACGTTCTCTAGCCTGGCAACCGCTGAACGGTACAACCCGGCCACTAACACCTGGGCCTACGTGGACGCGATGTCGGCGGCAACCGCGGGCATGGGGAACGCCTACGCCGCCGGCCGCATCTACGCCAGCAGCGGCATCAACGCCGTCAACGGCGCCTTCACTCGCATTGACACCAATCAATACCTGGTGGTGGGGGCGAGCGGCTGCCAACCCACGGCCGTGCAGTTGACCACCCTGGAAGGCCCCGTCGCCCCACGCACAGCCCTCAATCTATGGCCCTGGGCGCTTCTCGTCGCCGTGACTGCCCTGATTGTCATGCGTCGCTTCACGCGCAGCCATTAGCGGGCGCTTCACCTGCACTTCTTACCCCGCCCTGTTGTCATCAAACCGGTAGCGCTGACAGCCGCCTTCTCCCCCACCCGATGGGGGAGAAGGCGAGCGGTCAAATTGCTGCGTACGGCGCAGACGTCAACCGGCCGGCGCCTCGCTTTGTTCATACTCGTCGTGCTCCCCTGATTGCTTGTAGTACATCAGGGCAAAGGTGCCCGCCTGCATCAGCCCTTTGGCCGTCACATGACGCGAGCCATTCTTGGGCGTCGGTATCTCGTCCGCCTCGACGATGGGCACGCTCACCGTGCGAAAGTCCAGCGACCGTTCCGACTCCTCGACGCGTTTTGCCACCGGCAGCCAACGCGAGAACCAAACGTCCAGGTCTTTCGCATTGCTGGCGTTCACTTTCAGCGACACCAGAATCAACTGCTCCAGCACATGCGCCAGGTCCCAGTGAATTCCCTGCTCCTCGAACAGCTTGCCAGCGCCGGCCCACTTGAGCAGGATATTGAGATCGCTGCCGGGCAATCCCCAGGCCTTCAAGAGGGCAGCCATCTGCGCCTCGTTGGCTCCCAAGCGCTCCCGTTGGCGATGCAGCCGGTTGCCTGACGAGCTGTCTTCGCCCTGCGGCCGCGCAGCCTGCTGTTCGAGCGCCTCGAGCACCGCGCGCAGCGAAATCCAATTCTCATAGACCAGGCGCAGTTCCCGCGGCTCTAGATCGAGCGGCAGCCCAGCCCGCTGCAGATCATAGTCGTCATAGCGCAGCGTGAGTTGATAGCACGGCAGATTGACATGACCGTGCAGGCCGGCCGCCGTCGGATCGTACTGCGCGCCGGTGATGTAGTAGGAACTGCCCACGATCACCCCATCATAAGGCGTGCCTGGCGCATCATAGCCGGATACAAGCAAGAACTTCCAGGCCTGCCCGTCTGCCGCTTGCCCCGGCGCTCCGGTCAGCGCAGACTCAGAGACTGTTACCAGGCACTTGCCGTCGCGCGACGTCACCATGTTGCGGCTGGCATCCACCATGCGAATGGCATACTCCAGGGTGCCGTCCGTATCTCGATCTTTCCCAAACTCGCGCGCGGCCACCTGCCACAAAACCGAACCGTTCTTTCTGACCTCGATGCGGCCTCCATACGGCGGATCATTGATCGGCATCTTGCACATCCTCCTCAAGATTTGCAGTCCTGACATTTCTGGCGAAAATCAATCTCGTCATGAACCAACCACCCTGTTCACCTGACCTGGTAGAGGCGTTCTACCGGGCCTACAACGATACCACGGAATCGCAGCAAGGGCGCCTGGCCGCGTGTGAAGCTATCCTGGCCGCGCTGAGCGCCTGCGCCGTCGCGGATGCCAGCTACGAACCGTGGCGGCTGCTCTTTGCCGGCATTCTCGCCAACGAGCGTGAGCACGATTGGGGGGAGGGCGAGCGGCTGTTTCAGGCTGCCCTGGCGGCCAACCACCCGCGCGCGCCCCTGCTGCAGGCGCGGGCCTGGCTGGCGCTTGGCGTCACCTATCACCATCTTGATCGCTGGCAGGACTCGATTGTCAGCTGCCAGCGCGCCCTGCAGGCCCTGACCGGGCTCGACAAACCGCTCGATGTGGCCTCTGCCTGGATCAACATGGCTATCTCGTGCGGCACCGGCTATGCGCACGGCGCGTTTGCCGCCAGCGCACTGCGTGAGGGAACCGACTACTGCCAGCAGGCTGTCGCCGCGCTGGCCGAGCTGCCATCTGGCCGCGAACGCAACAGCATGGAGGCCTCGCTCTACAATGCCCTGGGAACGCTGCACAGCCAGGCCGGTCACTGGCGCGAGGCCCTGGTCGCATTTCAGCGCCATTTCAGCATCTGCCAGGAAGCCGGTTACCTCAGCCGCACCGGCATCTCGCTCAACAACCAGGGTGAAGTGTACGAGCGGCTTGGCGCGGACTATTTCGGCCAGGCCACCGAAGCGCATCAGGCTGCGCTTGCCATTCATCGCCAACACGGGAACATCTACCTGGAGTTCCAATCGCTCCTCTACCTCGCCAGTCTGTCGCAGACTGTGGGCGACGCTCCACAGGCCCTGGCTCACTACGGCGCCGCCATTGAACGCGCACAAGC
>JBGAVB010000096.1:0-8003 GCA_044228345.1 Anaerolineae bacterium
TAGGCGATTTGGTTGAGATTGCCCCGCTCGTGTTTGCGTTACCCAACCGTTCTGCCGTCGATTGGAGCAAAGACACCGCGGTCTTGGTCAGCGCCCAGGTTCAATCCACCCCTTCAGCTCAGATCACACTGACATGGCCGCTTGATCCCAACGCGGCCGGCTACCGGGTTTATCGCAAGTCGAAGAATGACGCAACCTGGGGCACGCCAGTGGCTACTCCGGGGCCAACAGCAATTGCTTATGTGGAAACCACGGGTTATGGCACGGCGCAGGAATATCGCATCGAGAAAGACGTCGTTGTGCCTCATCCGACAGGAACGCCAGAAGCCTATACGGCCTACGGCTACATTTACGCCGGTGTCGAAGTACCGCCGACTTTGCAGCGAAGCAAGGTGATCTTGATCGTGGATAGCAATCTCACAACCGCCTTGTGGCAGGAATTGGCGCGCTTGAAACAGGATCTGGTAGGCGACGGCTGGCTCGTGCTGCGGCATGATGTGGCGCAAACGGCCACCGTTTTGAGCATCAAGAGTCTGATTCAGGCCGATTACCTTGCGGATCCAACGCAAGTTCGGGCCGTGCTGCTATTCGGGCATATCCCGGTACCTTATGCCGGCAACCTGGTGCCAGATGGTCATGTGCCAGAGCATCGCGGCGCCTGGCCCGCCGACGTCTTCTATGGCGACATGGACAACGTTGCCACAGGGTGCCAGGCCAATGATATCTGGACAGATTGCATCGTCAATACCGACAATAACGAACCCTCACCGCCTGACCAAAGAAACCGTAATATCCCTGGAGATGGCCGTTTCGATCCGTCGCCGTCGGATTACCAACGGATTCCATCAGATGTGGAATTGGAGATCGGACGGGTTGATCTCTACTTCCTGAATGCATTCGCCGCCACGGAAACGGAACTGTTGCGCAATTACCTGAACAAGGATCATGCGTTTCGTCACAAGACCATGACGATTTTACAGGATCCAAATATACAGCGAGGATTTATTGCAAACACCTTCATTAATTTCGGAGACTATGATTTTGCGGCCAGTGGATGGCGCAATTTCGCGCCGTTTTTCGGACCTGCCAATATCACAGTTGCTGACCCGATTCTTTTCCACAATTACCGCTGGGACCAGATTGTAGAAGATGTCTATCCGGGCAGCGGTCATTTTGGCAATCAGGGCCACTTGTGGGCTTTTGGCAGCGGACTCGGAACGAACTCCTCGGCAGACCATATTTTCAGCACCAGACGATTTGCCGATTACCCAAGAGTCAAGGCCGTTTTTACCATGCTCTATGGCAGCTGGTTCGGCGATTGGGATCAGTTCAATGACTTCTTGCGCGCGCCGCTTGGTTCTGACTATATCCTCACCAGCAGTTGGTCAGGGCGGCCCCACTGGTTCTTCCATCACATGGCGTTGGGGGAGACGATTGGGTACAGTACGCGACTTACCCAGAACAATCAAGGCTTATACCGATCGGCGCCGGATCCGGCCGCACCCGATCCTTACCAACGGAACGTTCACATTGCATTGATGGGCGACCCCACTTTACGCATGCATGTGTCCGCGCCGCCAAGTAGCCTACTTGCGCAAGTTGTTCCAATCAGCTCGACATTTCAGGTTCGATTGACCTGGAATGCCTCGCCCGATGCCAATTTGGGGTATATCGTCGAACGAATTGACGATGTAGATCCTATCGAGTGCTCATCGGCCGGTTTCTTCCCCCTCCACAGTGGTTACATTACAACCACGACTTTCCTGGACGAGCATCCCTTCCTGGTGAACCCCTGGCCTGGTCCCAGCATGTATCGAGTGCGGGCGGTTCAGTTGATCACGTCTGGCAGTGGTAGTTATCATAATACCAGTCAGGGCATTTTTGTCACGGTTGGACACACAGGATTCCCGCCATGTTGATCCCTCTTTCTTTCACCTTCATTCGTCTGTGGAGCAATCGAATCACGCGCCAATGAGAAGTCGGGGAGGCCGATGATGATCATGTCAAACACAAACAACATAGATCGGGGGCAATTCGCGCTCAGGATAGTGGCAACGGTCATCTCGTTCCTGGCGGTGCTCCTGGTCACGGTAGGGCTCGCCCATGCGGGTGATGTACCTTCTGAGGCAACGCCGCACGATTTCTCATGCATGGATGTGACACAGATTCCGCAGGTGGAATGTGAAGCGCTGGTTGCCTTGTACAATAGCACCAACGGAGCGCAGTGGGGCACTGCTGCAGGCTGGCTGCAGACGAACACTCCTTGCACCTGGGGTGGAGTAACCTGTGTCAATGGGCGCGTCGGCTTGCTCAATCTAGCGGGAAGGGGCCTACAAGGTCTTATTGCGCCAGAATTGGGCAATCTGAGCGGATTGTATGTGCTCGACTTGAGCTACAACAACATCACTGGCAGCATGCCGCCCACCCTGGGCAACTTGACGAATCTCAATCGCCTGAGAATATTTAGTAGTCATTTGGGCGGGACAATTCCGCCTGAATTAGGCAACCTGGTGAACCTGCAGGAGCTTCAGCTATCCGAGAACGAGCTGAGCGGTCCGCTTCCGCCGACCCTGGGCAACCTGTCTCTCCTTGAGGACATGGCCATCGAGTTGTGCTTTCTGAGCGGAGAGATTCCCCCCGAACTGGGCAATCTGCATAACCTGCGCCAACTTTCGCTCTATCGCAACCAGCTGCAAGGCGCCATTCCGGCCACATTCGGAAATCTGACCAACCTGGAATACCTCTCCCTGGGCACCAATCACTTGAGCGGGCCGATCTCACCAGAACTGGGCAAGCTGACGCAGGTTCAATACCTGGATTTATCCAGTAATCACTTGAGCGGCTCGATCCCGTCCGAACTGGGCAATATGAGCAGTCTGCTCGGACTCGAACTGAGCGACAATCAGTTGTCGGGCGAGGTTCCGGCTGAACTGATGCAGCCGCCGTACTTGTACTCGGTCAGTGTGGACTACAACATGGTAACGCCAACCGATCCAACGGTGGTTGCGTGGCTCAACACGGTGGATCCGGGGTGGGAGTACACCCAAACGGTGCCGCCGAGCCATGTGCAGGCCACCCTGGTCGCCAGCCAAAGCGCGACCATGACCTGGACGCCGATTCCGCACCTGTGGTGGGAAGAAGGCTTTTATGAGGTCAGTTATGCGACAGCGCCCGGCGGGCCTTATGTGGTGCATGGCACGACGCCTGACAGGGCGACCGACCATTATGCGGCCGCTGATCTGCCGCCCGCCAATCTCTATTGTTTCGTTGTGCGCACCTTCACGGCGCGGCCCATTTTCTATTTTGCCAACGAATGGTGGAGCGCCTACAGCCCCGAAGTCTGCGTGGGCGCGCCGACCGCGGTGCGCATGCACAGTTTTTCGGCTGCGGCGACCTTCTTGGGGCGTCCGCTCTGCGCACTCGGCCCCTGGCCAGTACCCTGCCGGTGAAAGTCCACCTTGATAAGCTTGACCTGCGGACTTTGGGATAAACGCCTGCTATTTGGGATACTTTGGGTAATTTGACAGATAGAACAATCGTGCTACAATACATACGAACACATTTTCTATTGCTAACCGCTAAGCGCCCATCCAGCGGCGCCATGCGGGTCACAAGGAGGCACGATGAGTCTGTCCATCAATCTGTCACAACGTCAACAGCGTATCGTGGATTTCATTCACCATTACATCAGCGAATACAGCTACCCACCCACCATTCGAGAGATTGGCGAGGCCGCCGACATCAGTTCTACCTCCGTGGTGAAGTATAACCTGTCCAAGCTGGCTGAGTTCGGCATTCTCGAACGCGACGCCAAGAGCTCGCGGGGTATTCGTCTGCGCCACGAGCCGGTGGAGGTGCTGCTCAGCGCCACGGGCGTGCGCGTGCCGCTCTACGGCACGATCACCGCGGGCGCGCCCATCATGCGGCCTGACCTGGCCGAGGCGCCTGTCGCCACCGACACCATCGAGCTGACCCGCGACATCGTGCGCGAACCAGAGAATGTCTATGCCCTGCGCGTACGCGGCGACTCGATGATTGACGCGCTCGTGCATGACGGCGACCTGGTCGTGCTGCGCAGCCAGCGCGTCGCAGAGAGCGGTGAAATGGTCGCGGCCTGGCTGCCAGAGCGCAGTGAAACCACCTTGAAGTATTTCTACCGCGAGGGCCGCAACGTGCGCCTGCAGCCGGCCAACCCGGCCTACGCGCCGTTGATCTTCCCCGCCGACCAGGTGGAGATCCAGGGCAAGGTGATTGCCATCATCCGCCAGTTGGACTAGGCCGATGGCGGCTTCTGTCCTCCTCGCCCTGGGCAGCAACCTGGGCGACCGTCGCGCCAACCTGGTGCAGGCCCTGCAGCGCCTCGGTCAGGCGGTGCGCATCGAGGCGCTCTCGTCGGTCTACGAAACGCCGCCTTGGGGCGTGACCGAGCAGCCAGCCTTCTACAACCTGGCGCTGCGCGGCGCCACCGCCTTGACGCCCGCCGCCCTGCTGACCTTCGTCAAGCAGATCGAGCAGGCCATGGGCCGTCAGCCCGCGGTGCGCTACGGGCCGCGGCTGATTGACATTGACATCCTGCTGTACAATGACCTGGTGCAAGACAACGAGGCCCTGGCGCTGCCGCATCCACGGCTGCACGAACGGGCCTTCGTGTTAGTGCCGCTGGCCGAAATCGCGCCCCAGGTCATCCACCCCGTCAGCCAGGCCTCGATCAGCAGCCTGCTTGACCAGCTTCCTCACGACGATATCGTCCGCTGCGGCGCCATTGATCTTGCCGAAGCCGCGCCCCTCAATCCTTTTGCCTGGCGACCGGCGCAAGCCGCGCCTTTCGCCTGGGGCCAGCGCACCTACGTCATGGGTATCATCAATGCCACGCCCGACAGTTTTTCGGGCGACGGCCTGGCGCGCACGGAGGCGGATGCGGCGGCCTGGATCGAAGCCGCAATCAGCCAGGGCGAACGCTTCTACGCAGAGGGCGCGGACATTCTCGATGTCGGCGGTGAAAGCACGCGTCCTGGCTCCAGCCCCGTGGACGCGCAGACTGAGATGCAGCGCATTCTGCCGGTGATCGAGGGCCTGGCCGCGCGCGTACCGCTGCCGATCTCGGTGGATACGAGTAAAGCCATGGTGGCCGCGGCTGCGCTGGGGGCCGGCGCGCGCGTGGTCAACGATGTCTGGGGTTTGCGGCTCGATCCTGACCTGGCGGCCGTGATTGCGCAGGCGCACGCGCCCGTGGTGTTGATGCACAATCGCAGCCATCCCAAAGACGCCAGCCAGGAAGCCCGCCTGGGCGGACGCTACGTCGGGGTGCAGTACAACGATCTCTTGGGCGACATTCAGCAGGAACTGGCGTTTTCGGTGGCGTTGGCGCGCCAGGCTGGGATTCGCGATCAGCAGATCATTCTGGACCCCGGCATCGGCTTTGGCAAGACCCGCGAGCAGAATCTTGCGCTGCTCAACCGCACCGACGCGATCAAGGCGCTGGGCTTTCCGGTGCTGGTGGGACCGTCGCGCAAATCGTTCATTGGCTACACCCTCAACCTGCCGCCCGACCAACGCGTCGAAGGCACCGCGGCCGCGGTGGCGGTCAGCATCGTGCGCGGCGCGGACATCGTGCGCGTGCATGACGTGCTGCCGATGGTGCGCGTGGCGCGCATGACTGATGCTATCGTGAGACCATGATGGTTGAGGCCTTCGCAAGGTTGGTTCTATGACAACCAACCCTCGCAGGGATTCGTGGACATCAGTTCGACGGCGTGCGGCGGCGTTGCGCCCCTCTGAGTTTGACAGCTCGTCGCAGCCCTGCGAGGGGGACGGCCGCGCCATCCCCTTGCGAAGGCTGACTGCGCCAGGCATCATCGGGCAAGCCGAAATCGGTCTCTCTGGCGCTGGTTCCTTACGCGGCGGGCCTTCGCAAGGTTGCATTTAGGACAACCTACCCAGGCAGGGATTCGTAGACATCAGTTCGGCGGCCAGTGTCGCCTGACCAAGTCACGCGTGCGTTGGATGCCGACGGCCGGATCGCCATCGCCCTCGTACTCAATCACCAGCGGCCCGCGGTAGCCCGCCTGGCTGAGGATCGCCAGCTCCGTGCGGTAGTCAATCTGCATCTCTTCGCCGTCTGGCGTAAACTGCCCGGCTTTGGCGTGCGCGTGGATGGCGTAAGGCGCCAGCATCTCGATGCCGGCCAGGCGCTGCGCCGGCGGAAAATTGCCCAGGTCGAGGCAGACGCCGAGCCAGGGTGAATCAACCGTCTGCACCAGGCGCAGCATCGCCGCCGGCTCCGTCGTCAGGCCCCAGTGATTCTCCAACGCCAGGCGAATGCCCGCCGCCTGCGCCAGCGTGACCGCCTGACGCAGCCCATCCACGACCCGCTCCAGCACCCCAGGCGCGATCATGTCGTCCGACTTCTCGCGGCAATCGCTGGTCACGCGCATGATGGGCGCGCCCAACGCGGCCGTCGTCGCCAGGCCGGCCGCCGCATAGGCCAGCGCGGCCGGCTGCTGCCGCGGCTGGCCCGTAAAATCGCTGTTTAGGGTGAACGCCGCACAGCGCACGCGGGCTTCGTCGCACGCTTTCCGCAGGCGTTGACGCGTGGACGCGCTGCTGACCCAGGAACGCTGGAAGGCTCGCCAGGGGTCGCCGCCGCGCACGCGGCCGCGCACGCGCCAGGGCAGGTAGCGCAGACGGCTGAAGCGCGGCGGCGGGTAGAAGAGGTCGTTCAGCTCCACCCGGTCGAATCCGAGGGCGGCCGCGGCCGCGGGGATGTCGTGCAAGGTCAGCCGGCCCGCGTAGAGCGCGTCGTGGAAACACCAGGCCGAAACTCCAATCGGCGGCGCCATGGTTTAGGCGACCACCTGGACGCCGTGGCCCTCGACCACGCGGCCGATTTCCCAGGCCAACTGACCGAGCTGCGCGCAGGTTTCGTAGAAGACGTCCCGCTGCGCCGGCGGCACAGCCAGGAGCAAGCCGCCAGAGGTTTGCGGATCGTACAGGAGCGCTTCGTCGGCCTGGCTAAGCTCGGGCGGCGCCTGCACGCGCAGGCTGAAATAGCGGCGGTTGCTGTGCGTGCCGCCGGGGGCCATGCCGGCCTCGGCGTAGCGGCGCGCGCCGGGCAGCAGAGGCAGCGCCGCCAACGAAATCTGCAGCGCACCCGCGCTGCCCTCGGCCATCTCGCTGGCATGGCCGAGCAACCCAAAGCCGGTAATATCGGTGGCGCAGCGCACGCCTGCGGCCTGGCCGGCGCGCATCGCGTGGCGATTGAGGGTCAACATGCTGGCCACGGCCGTCTCCACATCGTCGGCGTCAGCCTGTTCACGCTTGAGCGCGGTGCTGATCAGCCCCGTGCCCAGCGGCTTGGTGAGCACCAACACATCTCCCACCTGCGCGCCGGTCTTACGGAAAATGCGATCCGGGTGCGCTTCGCCGATCACCGCCAGGCCATAGACCGGTTCTGGATTCTTGATCGTGTGCCCGCCTACGATGAGGGAACCGGCGCTGCGCACCTTCTCGGCGCCGCCCAGCAAGATCTGCGCCATCACCTCCGCGGGCAGGCTTTCAGGAAAGGCGGCGATATTCAAGGCAAACAGAACCTCGCCGCCCATGGCGTAGACATCGCTCATGGCGTTGGTCGCGGCAATCGCGCCAAAGGTGTACGGGTCATCCACAATCGGCGTAAAGAAATCAGTCGTCGCAATCAACGCCCGTTCGGCGCTGAGCTGATAGACAACGGCGTCATCGGGCGCGTTGAGTCCAACCAGCACCGCGGGGTGCTGCTGCGAGGGAAAGAGCGGTTCGAGCTGACGCAGAACCTGCGCCAGGGCCTCAGGCGCCAGTTTCGACGCTCAGCCCGCGCAACTGGCCAGGCTGGTCAGGCGCTGCTGACCGTCCACCACCCACCAACCTTCGTCGAACGGTCGGGCCTGGAAACGCAGCCCGCCCAGTTTGATATCCGCTTCCGGAGCCAGTCGTTTCCAAAACAACAGATTGCCGATCGGATACCCCTT
>JBGAVB010000097.1:0-7961 GCA_044228345.1 Anaerolineae bacterium
GCAAGCGTCTGATTGGTGTTGTACCAGGTCTGGTTGTCAGGAACGGTCGTGAAGTGAATGGTGGGCAGCGTTTGATCCGTATTGCCCGAGGTGACCCACGTGCAGCCCTCGATCATGCCCGCGTCGGCAAACGGGATGTAGATGCGCTCGCCGTTGCTATTCTGAACGTGAAAGTGGAGATGTGGGCCGGGGAAGCAGTTGCCCAGGTAGCAGGTGCCCGCCGGGCAGGTGCCGCTGCCGCAGGTATAGCCGATCTGGTTGCTCAGCGCCAGGAGCTGGCCCTGTTCGACATACTCGCCAACCTGCGCCGTCACAGTGCCCTGGCCAAAATGGGCATACCAATCGAAAAGGCCATCATCCGGCACATGCCGGATGATGAGCTTGGTGCCTGCGTTGCCAGCCGTACAGCCGCAGTCAGTGCTGACTTGTTCCACCACGGCGACGACGCCGCTGCGCATGGCGACCACTGGGCTGCCGATCGGCATGGAGGCATCCACGGCATGTGACCCGTGCCCGCACGCGCCGGTGGCCCATGCACGGGTAATAAAGAAGGTGACGCCGGCAGGCCAGGGTAGTTTATAGGGAGATTCTTGTGGTGAGAGGCCACGTGTGCGTAGGGGCGCCGTCGGGTCGGCACTGGCATAGTCCAAGCTGGCTTTGGCTGCCGGCGACAGCAGTGCGTCAGGCACAGTGGGCAGCAGTGCACGCAGGGTTGACGTTCCTTCGAAGGCCACATCCCAGGCGGTGTCTTGCCAACGCGCAACGAACTGGGTGCCTTCGCCGGTAACAAACGCGCCTTCGCGCATCTCCACCAGGGCGCCGGCAGCCCACGGCCCGCGGCGCTGGAGTTCAGTCACGACAGCGTCAGGTTGCGCCCAGGCTCGTAAAACAGCCTGGCGCAGGTCTTCCAGGTCCTGATCGGGCGCACGGGAAGGCGTAGTCTCCGCGCCGCCGTGGCTCAAGCCGACGAAAAGAATGGCGGTGATGGCTGCGCCCAGCAGGCGCCAGAAGTATCTCCGGTAGAACCCCATTTTCTACGGCCCCGTTCTCGCGACGATAAAGCGTGCGTGGCGTCAGGCGCTGCGGCCGTGTAGGTCAGGAAGATGGACAACGCCTTACTGCGCTCATTATATCACACAGAGACGCGGGCCGCTACAGAGATCAGGTGCATTTCAAACTAGGGGCGGGTCCGGCGATTGAAATCGCTGCAACCCCCGCGAAGCTCACCTGCGTGAGCTACGCCTCGACCTTGAAATGCACCCGCTGCGAGGTGCAAGCCCCTCCGCGGCTGTCAGGCTCGACAGGGCCTTCCACCTGGTAGCCCGATCCGTTTACGGTCGGGCGGGGTTAATTGCGCGCGCGGCCGCCAACCCCGCCGGAGGCCAAAGGCCATCCGGCTGTCAGGCCCGATAGGGTCTTCCACCTGGTAGCCCGATCCGTTTACAGTCGGGCGGGGTTGGTTGCGCGCGCGGCCGCCAACCCCGCCGGAGGCCAAAGGCCATCCGGCTACAAGGTGCAAGCCCCTACGGGGCTGTCAGGCTCGATAGATTTCGGACAAGGCCGTATCCACCGTGCTGTATTTGAACTTGAAGCCCTGCTGCAGCAGGCGATTCGGTATGACGCGCTGGCCGTTGAGGAGGATGCTCGCCATTTCGCCGAACAAGATCTGCAAGGCAAAACCTGGCGCCGGCATGAAAGCGGGGCGGCCCATGGCCTTGCCCAGCGCGACCGCAAACTCCTTCATCGTCACGGGATTCGGCGCGGACAGGTTGAAGACGCCCTTTTGCTGCTTGTTTTCCATCAAAAACTGGATGGCGTTGATCTCATCGGTCAGGTGAATCCACGGGAAGTACTGCTTGCCGCTGCCCACCGGTCCGCCCACGAACAGCTTGAATGGTAAGCTCATGCGGGCCAGGGCGCCGCCGCTCTTTTCGATGACCACGCCGGTGCGGATGATGACGCGGCGCACGCCCATGGCCTCCACCGCATCGGTCGCTTTTTCCCAGGCCACACAGGTCGTTGCGTCAAATGTGCTGCCCGGCTTCTCGTTCTCGTTGATTTTTTCATCGCCGCGCGGGCCGTAGTAGCCCACCGCCGAGGCCTGCACGAGCACGGCTGGCTTGACCGCGGCCTGGCTGATGGCTGCAATAACGGCCTGTGCGGCCTGCTGGCGGCTATCCACGATGGCGGCCTTGCGCGCGGGCGTCCAGCGACCGGCGCTCAAGTTTTCTCCGGCCAGGTTGATGATCGCGAACGCGCCGTCCGCCAGTTGGCCCCAACCTTCGGCTGTACGCCCATCCCAGGCCACCACTTTCACGCCGTTGCCTAAGCTGCCCACGCGGGCGGGGTTACGCGACAGGACCACGACCTCGTATTTGGCGGCCAACTGTCGCGCCAATGGCGCGCCGATGAATCCCGTGCCGCCCGTAATAATGACTCGTTCCATATGTATGCTCCTCCCCACTAACATCGTCACACTGCATGTTTTCTACAGTGATTGACGGATTCGGCGCGGCGTCAGTCACGGGAGGAATGCTGAATGAGGAATGCTGAATGAGGAAAGGGTCGTGCGATGGCTGGGGTTCACCGGGGAGGAGGCTCAGACGTTCAGCATTCCGCATTCCGCATTCAGCACTGTTGATTGTCCCTCTGCTTTCCAACGTTTTTCTTATGCAACGGGTATACAGTGGTCATGGTAAATGCAACTAGGAGACAACACGATGTTCGAGTATAATCCATATCGCCGCCGATCGTTTGCTGAGCCACGACGTGTGCAGGTTTGGCCGCCTCGACCCGCGCCAGCATCGCCTGCGGTGATCGAGCCTGAGGTTGCGGAAGGCCAGCCGCCCGTGAGGGATCGGTTCGTTGACCACGTGACACCCATGCCGCCGCCATCGTCTAATGAGGCGTCACCGTTGTTCGGTGCGGCGGCGCCGCCAGCGTTCATAACCGCCCTGCAACGAGAAAACAGCGAACTGCGACAGGCGCTTGAGAAGGCGCAAGCCGAGGCCGCGCAGCAGCAAGAGGCTCTGCGGCAGGCGCGGGCCGAACAAGCGGCGCTGCAAGCCAAACTGAAGGCGGCAAGCGACCCCTGGCAGGAACGTTTCCTGGCGCTGCAAGCGGAACTGAGCGAACTGCGTGCGCGTTGGCAGCGGCGCTTTGCTGACGAGGCAGAGCAGGAGAAGCAGCGTCTGCTGCGCTCCTTCTTGCCGTTTGCTGATCATCTGCAGTGGGCTGTGCAGCATGGCGACAGCTCTGAAGCCGCCCTGCAGACGATGCTCAAGGATTTCGTACATACGTTGGCGATGGAGGGAGTCACGCCGGTGGAAGCAGCCGGGCAGCCTTTTGACCCCACGGAGCATGAGGCTGTGAGCGTGACCGCCGCCGATGGTGCGGAGCCAGGCATGGTCGTGGACGTTGTCAGCCCGGGGTATCGTTACAAGGATGCCCTGTTGCGGCCGGCGCGGGTGCGGGTCAGCCAGTAAGGGTCATAGAGAGGGAGGTGCGCCATGCAACCGAAAGATTATTATCAGATTTTGGGCGTGGAACGCAATGCCACCGAAAAAGAGATCAAGAAAGCGTACCGCAAACTGGCGCGCCAGCACCACCCGGACATGAACCCCGGCGACAAGCGCGCCGAAGAACGTTTCAAGGATATCAACGAAGCGCACGAGGTGCTTTCTGATCCTGAGAAGCGCGCCAAGTACGATCAGTTTGGCGCGCAGTGGCAGCAGTACCAGCAGTCTGGGGGCCGACCCGGCGGCTTCGATTGGTCGCAATGGGGCAGACCAGGGCAAGGCGGCGGCTACACGCAGGAAATCAACGCGGACGACCTGGAGCGCATGTTTGGCGGCGCGGGCGGCGCGGGTTTTTCTGATTTCTTCGAGTCGCTGTTTGGCGGCGTCGGGCGGCGCAGCCGCACCGCCGATCCGTTTGCGGGCGCGGGCCGCGGCCAAAGCCGCGTACGCCGCGGTCAGGACATCGAGCAGCCATTGGAGATCACCCTGGAGGAAGCCTTCAACGGCACGACGCGTTTGCTGCAGCGCGAGGATGGCAGCAGCGGCGAGGTCAGAATTCCCCGCGGGGTGCAGACCGGCTCGCGCGTACGCGTCAGCGGCGTGGGCGGCGCCGGCGCGGCCGGCGGCAGTGCGGGAGACCTCTATCTCAAGATCGAAGTCAACCCCCACCCGGTATTCGAACGCCGCGGCGATGATCTCTACGCCAAGGCGCCGGTTGACCTTTACACGGCGATCCTGGGCGGCGATGTCCAGGTGCCGACGCTGACCGGTCCGGTGGCGCTGACCATTCCGGCCGAGACGGCCAATGGCAAGACGATTCGCCTGCGCGGGCAAGGCATGCCCGTGGTCAAGGGCGGAGATCAGCGCGGCGATTTGTACATCGAAGTGCAGGTGACAACGCCTCGCCATCTCAGCCCGCGTGAAGTGGAGCTGTTCAAACAGTTGGCCGACCTGCGCAAGACGAGGGGCTAATTGTGACTGAGGATGAGACGAGTAAGCACATGGCGTGGTTAAGTAACTACTGATTGGAAACGAGTTTTGAGTTTAGGAGAGACGATAATGGCAAGTTTTATGCAACCTGACGATAGTAACGATCGCGTGGCCAGCATTCCGCGGGATCTCCCCATGCTGCCACTGCGCAATACGGTGGCCTATCCGTTTTCTGTTCTTCCGCTGGTGGTGGGGATTCCGCGCTCGGTCAAGTTGATCGAGGATGCCCTGCAGGGCAATCGCCTGATCGGCCTGATTTCGATGAAGGACGGCTCGATCGAAGAGCCGCTGCCAGGCCAGGTCTACGAGATCGGCACCGTAGCCATGATTCACCGCGTGGTGCGCGCCCCGGACAACACGCTACAGGTCGTGGTGCAGGGCCTGGAGCGTCTCAAAGTCGAATACTGGTTGGGCGCAGAGCCTTACCTGCGTGCGCATATCTCGCTGGCGCCTGACATCGTGCCGCAAGATGTGGAACTGGAGGCGTTGGAGCGCAGCCTGCGCGAGCTGGCTCAGGAAGTGATTGCGCTCTCGCCCAATATGCCGGAGGACGCAGGCAAATTCCTGGATCAAGTGCAGGATCCACGCTACCTGGCCTACCTGATTTCGGCTAACTCGCGGCTGGAAGTGGCTGAGGGCCAGAAGATTCTGGAAATGGACAACGTCAAGGACAAGTTCCGCGCCTTGATGGTGCATCTGACGCGTGAAAAAGAAGTGTTGACGCTGGGCCAGAAGATTCAGAGCGAAGCCCGCGAGGAGATGGACAAAGCGCAGCGCGAGTATTACCTGCGCCAGCAGCTGCGCGCCATCCAGAAGGAACTGGGCGAAGCGGACGAGAGCCAGGTCGCGGCCGATGACTACCGCAAGAAGATCGAAGACGCCGGTTTGCCGGAAGAAGCCAAGAAAGAAGCCCTGCGTGAGCTCAAGCGCCTGGAAGGGATGCCGCCGCAGGCCGCCGAACATTCGGTCATCAAGACCTACCTTGACTGGCTGATCGAACTGCCGTGGAACAAGCTGAGCGAGGATCAGCTCGACATCGTCCACGCGCGCCAGGTTTTGGATGAGGACCACTACGACCTGCAAGAGGTCAAGGATCGCATCCTGGAATTTTTGGCTGTGCGCAAACTGGTGCAGGAGCGCGGCGTGCGCGCGGAGCCAGGCGAAGAGGAGAAGGTCAGCGAAGCCATGGGCGCCATCCTGTGCTTTGTGGGGCCGCCCGGCGTGGGCAAGACCAGCCTGGGCCAGAGCATCGCGCGCGCCCTGGGCCGCAAGTTCACGCGCATGAGCCTGGGCGGCATGCGCGACGAGGCTGAAATCCGCGGCCATCGCCGCACCTATATCGGCGCGCTGCCTGGCCGCATCATCCAGGCCATCAAGCGCGCTGGCACGCGCAACCCGGTTTTCATGCTGGACGAGGTAGATAAGATCGGCAGCGATTGGCGCGGCGATCCGAGCAGCGCGCTGCTGGAAGTGCTGGACCCGGCGCAGAATCATGCGTTCCGCGATCACTACCTGGATGTGGACTTTGATCTGAGCGACGTCATCTTCATCACCACAGCCAACACCCTGGAGACGATCCCGCCGCCGCTGCGCGACCGCATGGAGATCATCCAACTCGACGGCTACACCGAGTATGAGAAGATCAAAATCGCGCAGGGCTTCCTGGTGCCCCGCCAGGTCAAGGCCAATGGTCTGCGTGAAGGCGAGGTGACGTTCAGCGAAGAGGCCCTGCGCAAGACGGTGCAGGACTACACACGTGAGGCTGGCGTGCGCAACCTGGAACGCCAGATCGGCACGATCTGCCGCAAGAGCGCGGTGAAAATTGCCGCGGGCGAGGTGCAAACCATCGCGGTGACGCCGGAGATCGTGCGCGAGTATCTGAAGCGCGAACGCTTCGAATCTGAGGCGAGCGAGGCCATCGAGATACCGGGCATCGCCACCGGCCTGGCCGTGACGGCCGTGGGCGGCGACATCCTCTTCATCGAGGCAACGCGCATGCGCGGCAAGGGTGGACTGACCTTGACCGGTCAATTGGGCGACGTGATGCGCGAGAGCGCGCAAATTGCCCACAGCTATGTCCGTTCCAAGGCGCAGGCGCTGGGCGTGAATGCAGACATCTTCGAGCAGACTGATGTGCACATTCACGTGCCCGCAGGTGCAGTGCCCAAGGACGGCCCCTCGGCCGGCATCACAATGGTGACGGCCATGGCGAGCCTCTTCAGCGGCCGCCCCGTGCGCAGCGACGTGGGCATGACGGGCGAAGTGACCCTGCGCGGCCGCGTGCTGCCCATCGGCGGCGTCAAGATGAAAGTGCTGGCCGCGCACCGCGCTGGGCTGACCACGGTCATCCTGCCCAAACGCAACGAGCGCGACCTGGAGGACTTGCCGGACGACGTGCGCCAGGCCATGACCTTCGTGCCGGTTGATCGGATTGACGAGGCGCTGGCCGTGGCCCTGCTGCCGGTGGAGATCAAGGAGCCAGAGGCGCTGGCTGCGTCCAACGGGCGCCAGCACGCCGAGGAAATGGGAATGTTGAACGCGGAATAGCACAAAGTGCAGAGTGCAGAGTGCAAAGCGAGACGTGTACGTGCAAGAAACGTGGACGGCAGCGGTAAGTAGGTGAAAGTAGGAGAGGACGGGGCTTTGGGTCTCGTCCTCTTTTCTTTTGGCGGCGAATGTCAGCAGAGGCTGGATTGCCTGGCGCCTTGGCGACCTGGCGTTCATTCTGCCCTGGTTTGGAGAGGGGTGCACTTCAATTTGGGGGCGCTGCCTCCGGAGGGAGGCTTGGTAGTGGTTGCAGCGATTTCAATCGCCCGACCCGCCCCCATTCTGAGATGCATCCTCTGGAGAGGCGGCCATTGCGAAACTGGGCGGAAGCGTGCTACAATTCGGGGCAAGCCCTATGTAGACTGATTGACGGATGAATGGAGAGCAAATGACACACGAGGAGATCTTGGCACAAGAAGCAGCCGCGTGGCAGGCGCTGATGGCCGCAGTGGAGAGGTTGAGCGATGCAGACTGGCTGACGCCGGGCGCGGCCGGGGCGTGGACGCTGAAAAATGTGGCTGCGCACCTCTGCTCCTGGCAGGAGGAGACGCTGACCGTGCTGCCGGACATGGCGCGTCAGATCGTCGCCGGCGTCAAAGAGCCGCGGCGCTATGATATCGACGCGTGGAACGCCGCGCAGTACGCGCAGCGCCAGGAACAGCCCCTGGCCGAGGTGCGCGAAAGACTGATGACCACGCGCGCGGCGCTGCTGGCGATGATTCAGCGGATTCCGGCCGAATGGCTGGCGAACTACAAATTCGTGCGCAACTGGATCGCCGCCGTGACCTACGAGCACTATGCTGAACACACCGAGATGATTCACGCCTGGCGCGCTGAGCTGTAAATTAGCGCGCAGACGCCAAAAAACGCAAAGAGAAATAAGGAGAACCGTACGATGCTGATTGT
>JBGAVB010000098.1:0-7944 GCA_044228345.1 Anaerolineae bacterium
CAGGCGCTGATCGCTGGCGATGCCGGCGTCACGGCTGCGCACGATCGGGCCGTCAAGCGCGCCGTGCAGCAACTGGAGAAGCTGGCCCACGCGCGCATCAAGGAGCAGGGGCAGAGCTACCGCGTGCGCACCGGCGTGATCGTCGCGGCTGCGTTCCGGCACGAGTTGTCGCGCGCCCAGGACCCGCAGCTGCACACCCACGTGATCGTCGCCAACCTCACCAAGCGCCCGGACGGCCAATGGCGCGCGATGAGCAACGAGGACATCCAGCACAGCATCAAGGCCCTGGGCGCCTACTACCGCACGGCGCTGGCCGAGGAACTGCGGGCGAGCGGCTATGGGCTGAGGGAGACGCAGAAAGGCTACTGGGAACTGGCCCACATTTCCGACGAGTTGATCCAGCACTACAGCACCCGGGCCCGGCAGATCGAGGAGGCCTTCGAGGCTCGCGGCGTGAACCGCGACACGGCCAACACCGCACTGGCACAGTCCGTGACCTTGATGACGCGCGACAAGAAGTCGGAAGTGGATCGCACCTTGCTGCGCGAGGAGTGGATCGAGAGCGCACGAGCAGCAGGCCTCAGCATGGATGCGCTGCTGGCCGCCAAGGAAAACAGCACGGCGCCGGACGTGGCCCGCCTGCGTGCCGACCCGGCGATGAAGGAGGGGGCGGCCGCGGCCCTGAACTTCGCAGTCGAGCACCTGAGCGAGCGTCAAGGGCTATTCACGCGCAAAGAACTGGTTGAACTGTCCATGTCCAAGGCTGCGACCACATCCACCATCAGCGCCGTCATGGCCGAGGTGGAAGCGGCCGAGAACGACGGCCGCCTGGTGCGCGAGTTGCCGCTGTACCAGACGGCACGCTCGCTCAACCAGGCCAAGAAGAACGAGGACGACAAGCAGGCCTCGCATTTCATGGACGTGCCCGAGACCGCCAAGCTCACGCGCACGACATGGATCGGGGCCACGATGCACGCGCGCGGGCTGAATGAGGAACAGGCCACCATCGAGGTGGACCGTGCCATCCAGAAAGGGGCGCTGGTGCTGGCCGAAGCGCGTTATACGACGCCGCAGGCCCAGGCCATCGAGCGCAGCATCCTTGCCATCGAGCGCGACGGGCGCGGCGCCCTGCAGCCGATCCTGAGCGACGAGGGCCTGGCGGCGCGGCTGGCCGCGAGCGACCTGAACCAGGGCCAGCGCGAGGCGGTGGAAATGATCCTCGGCACCACGAACCGCTTCGTGGCGGTGCAGGGCTATGCCGGCACCGGCAAAAGCCATATGCTGGAGCGCACCATCAACGAAATCACCCAAGACGCGACCCAGCAATCCCTGGCCGCCGGATTCGACGTGGTGGGCCTGGCGCCCTACGGCACCCAGGTGGCGGCCCTGCGCGAACTAGGCGTGGAGTCCAACACGCTGGCCAGCTTCCTGGCCAGCCGGAAGGCGCAGGCGGCCTTGAGCGAGAAATCGGTCGTGCTCTTGGACGAGGCCGGCGTCGTGCCCGCTCATCAGCTGGCCCAGGCGATGCGGATCGTGGAGAAGGCCGGCGCGCGCATGGTCATGCTGGGCGACCGCAAGCAGACGGGCGCGGTGGAGGCCGGCAAGCCCTTTGCGCAGCTGCAGGACGCCGGCATGCTGCAGGCTCAGCTGCGAGAAATCCAGCGGCAGCGCAATCCGGAAATCAAGGCCGCCGTGCTCAATGCCGCGAACGACCAGACCAACAAGGCCGTCACGCGGCTGCTGGGCAGCATCCGCGAGGTGCCGGAAGAGCAGGATCGCTATCAGGCCATTGCCTCCGACTTCACCGCGCTGTCCCCCCAGGAACGCGAGGCGACCCTGATCGTGGCCGGCACCAACGAGGCGCGCCACAGCATCAACGAGATGGTGCGCAAACGCATGCGCCTGGAGGGAGGCCTCAAGTACACCGT
This sequence comes from Anaerolineae bacterium, assembly GCA_044228345.1. Taxonomy (GTDB): domain Bacteria; phylum Chloroflexota; class Anaerolineae; order SSC4; family Amarolineaceae; genus Amarolinea. The sequence goes on from JBGAVB010000098.1 coordinate 1,929, forward strand.
GCTGGAGAACGTGGACGCCACGCGCGCCCAACTCAAGCAGCCGGCCACCTACGCCCCGGATCTGGTGGTGAGCTATCACCGCGAGGGGCAGAACATCCAGCGCGGCGTGGACTACGCAGTGGTGGGCGTGGAAGGCGATCAAGTGGTGCTGCGCGGCAGCGACGGCCAGAACGTCACGGTCAAGCCCGCCCAGCACTTCTCGGCCACGCTGCACAAGAAGTACGACATCGAGATCGCGCCCGGCGATCTGCTCAAGATCACCAAGAGCGACAAGCAGCTCGGCCTGCTCAACGGCGACCGGGTGCGGGTGCAGGCTGTGAGCGCCGAGGCCGTTACCGTCAAGACGGAGCGCGGCACCATCGTGGCCATCCCGGCGCAGCGTCCCATGAACCTGCAGCACGGCTACGCCACCACGATCCATTCCTCTCAGGGCCTGACTTCCAACCGCGTGCTGATCGAGGCCAACACACGCTCGCTAACCACCAACCGGGCCGCGTTCTACGTGGCCATCTCGCGGCCACGCTACGAACTGAAGCTCTACACGGACCGGGCCGCCGAGTTGCGCGGCGCCGTGGCGCGGGTGCCGAAGAAGTTCGCGGCGCTGGAGTTGAGAACGGCGCACAGCGAGGCGCATATCGCCGAGCAGAAACATCGCCAGATCTCTATTAGTCGCTTGAGAAACTTGTCGAATGATTTGCAACGGCGTAACCCTAATCCACAGCCGGCGCAAGCAAATCGCAGCGTGGCTTTAGGAAGAACACTAAGATGAGGTAGCGGTGATCCAGCGCGGATTGCCCGATCGGGAGTCTCCAATGACAAGCTCGTGGCGCGAAATGACATTGGCAGCGGCTTTGGCAATAGGTTTCTCAGCGCACGCACACAACTGCGATCCGCTTGTATTTCTGTCTTTGAAGGTCGGCAGTAAAACTATAGCGGTCACAGAAGCGCAACTATCAGCGCTGCCGCAGCGGGTCATCGTTACGTCCACCAATTGGGCAAAAAAGGGCTCCTACAAGGGGCCGTATTTGAACGATGTCGTTGGCTTGGCCGGCAGAGGTAGCGTGCAAAAACTGACTGTATACACCTGGGATCATTTCAAAGTCGATATTCCATTTTCTGATTTAGCAAAGTATGGCGTTATCTTGGCGACAAGCCTTGATGACAAACGGCTGAAACTGGATGATTGGGGGCCAATGTTTGTCATGTACCCCTATGATGATTATAAAGAGTTGAGGAGGCCTGCAGGTCTCAACAAAATGGCTTGGCAGGTGTGTCGGATAGATATTTTATGAGACGTATATGGTTTTGGGTGTTGCGCTTCTCTTTACTCGTGGCATTCCTTCTCTTCTTCTACTACTTTATTACTAGTAAGCCGCCTGAAAAAATTATCGAAGAACCATATTGGTCGGTGAGTCAGTTCGAGACAAGTTTTTGGCGTTTAAAGGCTGACCTTGCGAGGATGGAGGACGGAGATGTCTTTGTTCAGGCGCAGTCAGAAAACAGCTTATCTGTTTTTCTTTCCAAAATACGTTTGCTAACTCGTGAATCACCATCGCGTACTACGCTGATGACAAATCACGATTTTGCCTTGCACTTTCCTGAGTTGAGTGCCTTGGAGCATGATGTTCGTGCTATCCATGACAGCTATGGTAGCGAAATGACTAAGGGCGAAGCGCTCCAATTACTGGAACGTTTGGATCGTATTGGTCACATGGTTTCCGATATATCAGCCAGCGTCTGGCAGATGCAACTAGCAAGTAGCGACGCTTCTTTCGAAGCTGCCGAAGCTCGTAACAAAACAATAAACCAGCTGATTGCAAGCTTGGCAATCATGGGCGGATTAGCAGTAATAATTTATACCTATTACAATTTGGGTTTGTATCGCAAGAACTGCGAACTTGCCCGGAGCCGCGACGAATTGGCCGAACGCAACCTTCAGCTGGCCCACCAGAAGAAGCTGCTCGAAGTCTCAGTGGCCGAGAAGAATGAGTTCATGGGGATGGTGTCGCATGAACTGAAGTCGCCCTTGCAGACCATTTCCTCATCCGCCGAATCTCTGCTCAGTCCGCTTGATCCGCACAGGCGCAACCGTCTACTGGCGCGCATCCAGCGGGCGACTCTGAGCATGAAATTTCAGATCAACGACCTGCTGACTCTGGCACGCTCCGAGGCTGGCGCGCTGGAGTTCCGCCCGGACGTGTTTTGCGTTCAGGACCTGCTAGAGGAAGTGCTGGATCTGGAATCACAAAACGCCTACGAGAAGGGGTTGCGGCTATCTATCCATGCGCCCATAGAACCCATCTTCGCTACAGCCGACAGCGGCCGCCTGACGCAGATCCTGGGCAATCTCACCAGCAACGCCATCAAGTACACCGAGCACGGGGCAGTGGAACTGTCGCTGGCCGATGTCAATGAACATCAGCTGGTGTTCACTGTGCGGGACACCGGACCCGGCATGCCTTCGGGGTTCGCGCCACTGGAGATCCAACCGTTCAAGCGCTATGGCGTCTTGCAGGGCGGCGATGGCGCCGGCATCGGCCTCAAGATCGCCTACTCGCTCGCTGAGTACCTGTCCGGGCAGCTGACCTACGACAGTAGTGAGGAGGGCACTTGCTTCAGGCTGACCATTCCGGCACTGCTGCAGACGGACGACCCGCGGCCTTCACCAGCCGAATCGAAGCAGCGCTGGCTCTTGGTGGATGACAACCTCGAACTGCTGGCTTCGCTGCACAGTGAATGCCAAGTGCTAGGCATCGAGGCCGACATCGCACCGTCGCCGGCGATCGCCGCGAACATGATGGCCGTCAATTACTACGATCTGGCCCTTATCGATGTGAACATGCCGGGCCGGCGCGGCGACGAACTCGCGCGTGACTTCAGGCGCGGCAGTTCCATGGCAAATCCCCGGTGCCTGCTGTACGGCATGAGCGCCCTGCATCATGGACCCTCGCCGATTCGCTCGCCCTTTGACAAGCTGCTCGACAAGCCCATCCGCATCAAGTCGCTGCTTGCCGGCCTCACACGCCCAGCGTCAGGTTCGCCATCAGAACGCCGGCTGTGATCGGTTTCTGGCAGACGAAGAAGTGGTAGCGCTTCTGCGCCTGCTCGACGGCGCTGCTGTCGGCCTTTCCCCCGGCGCCCATTTCCCCAGTCAGCAGCACGATGCGCGCTTGCCTGGAGATGCGGCGCAGTTCAGCAAGGACGGTTTCCGCCGTGTCCTTGCCAAGCCACCAGTCCAGAACAAAGGCGTCGTACTCGTGGCCAGACTCTAGGTCGGCCAGCAGCGCGCGCGGTGACGTATAGGCCTTGCTGGTGCATCCCTCGTCGGCCAGCATGTCGGCAAGGCTAGCGGCCGTGTCGGCAACGTCGTCCAACACGGCCACGCGAAGCGGTGTCTGCCCGTCCTGGCCGTGAACCAGTTCGATGACCTTGATCGCTTCGAAGGAGAAAGGCACCTTATCGACCGTCATCACGAGCAGGCCGCCATCGGTGTTGAACGCCGCCCACATATCGCCGCGATCGGGCGGGCCGTCACCCAGGCGAACCATCACAGGCGCCTTGTGCTTGTCGTTTACCAATTGCGCAGCGAAGGTCTTGCCCATCACGCCGCGGATCATGCTCAACATGGACTCGCCGTAGTGCTCGCCCATGCGAGCCAAGTCATCCCAGGTCCATGCTGACGTTCCGGTGACCCGGTGGTGGGCGGCTGCGCGCGATAAGCCCAGAACCTCGATTACCGCCGTCACGTAGTGGCGGCGGTCCACCTTGTGGCGCGCCAGAAGCGCGCGAACGATCTCGGCAGCCGATGGCGCCGATCCGGTCCCTTGTGTCTGGCTGTCCTCTTGAGCAGGCATGCGCTGTCCCTGTGTTGTGTCAAACAAAATTTATGATAAGCTTATGTATCGTTGAACAATACAATTAGTGCGATTTGTATTGTATTTCGTTACACGGTGCGCCCAATCTGTCGGATTGTGCATTCCTTCCATGACCGGAGATGTAAGTGATTGACTTGCCGCCTGATCTCGCGCAGTGCGCTCCCCAAGTATCCCCGGTGTTGATGCAGGCCCTGGTCCGCACCGAATCGGCGTGGAACCCGTATGCCATTGGGCCTGATGCCGGCCAGCGCGCAATTGCCCAGCCGCAAACACTGGATGAAGCGGTCAAGACTGTAAAGCAACTTCAGGCGGCGGGAGCCAAATTCAGCGTGGGTTTGGCGCAGATTCATATCAGCAATGTCACCGGCCGGGGAATGACCTGGGAACAGGCATTCGACCCCTGCAGCAATTTAAGGATGGGACAGACCATCCTTTTTGAATATTACGGCAAGGCAATTAAAGAGGGTTACAGCGGGGTCGATGCGGTTTGGGCCGCGCTTCGCGGCTACAACTCGGGCGGCGTGCATAGAAAGGTCAGCGATAAATACGCTGAAAAGATATTCACGTATATGCAGGCCCAGCAGGCGTGGGTACGGACTTCCAAAGCCGCCAGAAGCACGCCGGCAAGCACCGATCCGCGATTTAACCAACTTGCCCGGTCCGTTCAGATCGACATTTCTGGCGCAAACGCGCCGCCGGCGCTGCCCGCCGCCATTGCGTCCAATCCCAATTCGCTGCGCGATGGTGAATCCCCTGACATTTTCCAGGCGCAGGAGGTTACCCAGGGATTTTGATGCTTTGCCTTTTCATTGACTCAACAGGAACCAACATGAATTCCCATATCTTGCAAACGAGTGAAAACACGCTGACGAAAATTATGCTGCTCAAGGGCATTCTTCTGATCGGAATCCTGGCTGCCTTGCTGTTCCATCCGGCCGAGGCCCAAACGCTCAAGCAGACGGGCGTTTCCATCTTCAATGCCCTGTACGCCGTCATCGGCGTAGTCGGAGCCATCTGCGTGCTGGTCACAGGCATCAACTGGGCGGCGGGCAACTTCCTCGGCGCCCACGATCCCAAGCGGCTCTTCTTCCAAGTGCTCGCGGGCACGGCCATCGCCTTCGCCTCGGTGGCCATCGTGCAGTTCATCAAGGAAGCCGTGGGCGGCAACGGCAGCATCGGGAACCTGTGAACCATGGCCGGGGGAAGCAACAAGCACGTCGATGAACCCTTGGAAAGGGTCCTCGTGTACCAGGGGCCGCAAACCAAGGCGATGCAGTTCTATGTGCCCTTGACGGTGTTTGCCGTGGAGTGCGTCGCCCTGCTGGTCTTCTTCCGATTCTTTCAGTTTTGGGCGCTCTTGTTCGTGCTCCCCATTCACTTGCTGCTGATGCTGAAAACGGCCAGCGATCAATGGTGGGTGGAGAACCTTGTCTGCAATATCAAGTACAGGTATTTCGCCAGGAACAAGGGCTTGCGGGGAAAGAACGTGGTGACATTCACCCCGCATGCCACGCGACGGGAATTGAGGGCGGAGCTTGGCCCCCAGCTGAAAACCAAGAGGCGCAAGCATGCTCAATGACCGAGTGGATGCCAAGGAAGTCAGCGACGCTTCCCAGCTGCCCTACAGCCAGCAGATCAGCCAGATGTTGATTCATCAGCACAACTGAGCCAGTGATCACGTTGAATATTGAGCCACTGGGTTGATGGATTCTTTGACTATTCGGTTGTGGATAAGTCTATCGGGTCTGCTGTTTTTCGATCTCCTTTCTGGCTCTTTGGGCGTTGCTTTGGGGGAGCCGCGCCAGCGGCACTGGAGTGCTTGAATCGCCAGCTCTCGTTGCCCGTCTCGACGATGTGGCAATGGTGCGTGAGCCGGTCAAGCAAGGCCGTGGTCATCTTGGCGTCTCCAAAGACGCTGCTCCACTCCGAGAAGGTGAGGTTGGTGGTGATCACCACGCTCGTTCGCTCATAGAGTTTGGAGAGCAGGTGGAACAGCATCGCGCCGCCCGACTGCGTGAATGGCAGGTAGCCCAGTTCATCCAGGATCACCAGATCGACGTACATCAGGCGGTGCGCCATTTGCCCGGCCTTGTTCTGCGCCTTCTCCAGCTCCAGGGCGTTGACCAGCTCCACCGTTGAGA
>JBGAVB010000099.1:0-7916 GCA_044228345.1 Anaerolineae bacterium
CAGCCTCGTCCGTCGGATGGCGATACAGCCGGGCGGCGAGTGCCATGGTCAAGCCGACGGTCGCCGTGCTGGACAGGGCAGCCAACAGGCGTCCGATGTAGAGCATGGGCGCGGAATCGAACGGCGTCGCAGCCAGCGTCTTGAGCCAGGCGAGCGCCTGGTCCGCCAGCGCGGTGCTCAGCGCCAACAGGTACAACGGCAGTGCGCCGTAGGACGATGCCTGTGGGTCGAGTGAGCCAGTCTGCGCAAAACGCTGCGCCAACTGGCTTGCCAGGTAAACCACGTGCGACTCGTCCACGTTGAAGCTGTGCGGAAAGCCCCACGTCAACCCGACCAGGCGCAAAAGCAGCGCCAACAGCAGGACAGCGCCCGCCAAAACTGGAAAGCGCGCAGATCTGATTGATTTGAGCAAGGGCCGCGGATGAACACGGATCGTCACGGATTGCCTGTTTTCATTCCTGGTTGTGCGCCCCGCGCCTGGGTAACTGATCTGATAATGCGCCGAACGAACTTCTTCACAACTCGCCGCGCTTGAACGCGGCAATGATGCCCTCGGCCGTGCGCGTCGCCAGCGCGGAGATTGTCAGCGCCGGGTTGACGCCCGCGCCGGTGACGAAGGGGCTGCTGTCGCCGATGAACAAATTGGGCACATCGTGCGTGCGGCACCAGGGGTCCACCACGGACGTGCGCGGATCGCTGCCCATGCGGCAGGTGCCCAGGTAGTGCGACGATCCGCCCGGCCGATACTCAGGCTCCCAAATTTCGCGCGCGCCGGCGGCTTGCAGGACCTCATCGAAACGCTGACGAATCGCCTTCAGCATCTCCTGGTCGTTGGCGCGCGGCTCATTGACGATGCGCGGCGCAGGCAGACCGTACAGGTCTTTGACGTTTGGGTCCAGGCTGACTTCGTTGCGCAGGTCCGGCAGTTGATCGCCCACCGAGGCCAGGCCGACCATGTGGCCGAACAGTTCTTTGACGCGCTGCTTGTGGCTGGCGCCCCAGCCGGGCACGCGCTGCGCCACGCTCAGCGGCCACTGCCAGCCGTTGTTCACTTCCACGGTGAAGCCGCGCGCAAAGTTGTTGCGTTTGTCCGTCGCGTAGAAATCCTGGATCATCCCGCCGGCCGGGATGCCGCGGTAGGTATCCACACGTTCCTCGAACACCGCGTAGGTGAAGACGGCCAGATGCTCCGTGAAGTATTTGCCCACCAGGCCGCTGGAGTTAGCCAGGCCGTTGGGAAAACGGGACGACTGGCTCAGCAGCAGGAGGCGCGGGGTTTCCACGGCATTGCCCGCAATGACGATGGCGCGCGCTTCGACTTCTTGCTCACGGCGGTCGGCGTCAAAATAGATGACGCTGCGCGCTTTGCCATCCGCCCCCACGGTGATCTCGCGCGCCATGCACTGCGGTCGAATGTCCACACGGCCCGTGGCTTCGGCTTTGCGCACGTACGTCACGTCAATGCTGCCTTTGGCCCCGATCTTGCAGCCCAGGCGACAGCCGCCGCACTGAACGGACGCGGGCCGGCCGTTCCACGGTTTGCTGGGCAGCGCCACGGGGGAGTGAACCATGTGCAGCCCCAGACGATCGGCCCCGCGCTTGATGACCTGGCTGGCGCAGTTGTACGGGAAGGGCGGCAGCGGAAATGGCCGGCTGCGCGGCGGGTCGAAGGGATTGGCCTCTGCCCTAGACGGCCCCGAGATGCCGATTTCATACTCCACGCGGGTATAGTACGGCTCCAGGTCGGCGTAGGTCAACGGCCAGTCGTCTGCAACCCCATCGGCGCTGCGCACGCGGAAGTCGGACTCATGGAAACGCGGCGACACGCCGACATACACCAGCGTCGAACCGCCCACGCCTTTGGCGCGGCTGTAGTTGAACCAATCGGCGCCGCCGGAGGTGTACAGATCGCGACGCGGGTCTTCGGGGTCGAACACACGCGTGGCGGAGACCTCGAAGTCGCGCTCGGTGGTGCGATAGTCCACATAGGGATTGAAGCGCTTGCCGGCTTCGAGCACTACGACGCGCAGGCCGGCTTCGCCAAGCTCCTTGGCCAGAACGCCGCCGCCTGCCCCACAGCCAATGATCACCACATCGGTCGTCTCGCGGGCGCGCGGCTGAAAGAAACGCGGTTTCTGAATGAGATCGCTCATGACGGCGCACAATTCCCCAGGCGCCCCACGTAGCCCCGCGGCATCGGCGGGCCGTCATAGCCCAGCCAATCCCAACCGACCTGGCTGGTGTAAAAGGCCTGCATCACATCGTTGAGAAGCTGCGGAAAGAGGTTCAACGCCGGGCCGAGACCCTCCCAATCGTGGTAAAGATCTTGCGCCTTGCGTTCCACACGATCCGGCAGCGTTGTCGTCGTGCGGTTGATATTCTGCTGCATCTGGTCCACTGCCTCCAGCAGCGCCTGCTGTTCGGGTCGCGTCAGTTCGACGAAGACGGCGCCGTGCGTACGGTGCGCTAACTCATCGAAGGCCAGCAGCCCTGGCGCGTACAGCGCGCGGCGGTGAGCCGAAGTGGCTATCAGCCGATCCACGATGTCAACCACCTGCGCTTCGGGCGCGCCTGGGCCATTGTTGTCCGACGGCGCCAGGTGCGAAGCCAGCGCGCCGAGCAGGACATATTCCTCTTGGGTGAGCCAGGCAATGCCGCCGGTGGGCCGCAGGCGCTCGCGCGCGTCAAGGACCGCGGCGCGCCCCTGGTTGTCCAACACCAATTTGCCGCCGATGCCCGCAGCCGCCAGGCCCACGGCGCCGCTCACCAACGCGGCGCGTTTCAGGAAGACGCGGCGTGGCATGTTGTCTTGACTGTTCACGGTTTCTCCCAAATAACCAATTCGCCGCCGACCGCGGTCGCGTCTCGATAGACCGCTTGCCAGGGCGGGGGCAGCGCCGCTCCCTCTTGCCAGGCTTGCAGCCCGGGCCGGGCCGCCAATTTGCGCGGCGAGGTGATGATGACATCCACGCGGGCGGCGTCTGCATAGTTCAGCACTTGCGCCGGCGATCCATTAGGCATCGGCACATGAATCCCGCCGGCATAGAAAGGAATCTGGCTGTGCACCGACAGGATGCGCAGGCTGCGGCCCGGCGCCTGCTGCGCCAGCCAGGCCCCGGCCCGCTGCTGGTCGCCATCCACCGCGCACCGGCTGCTGACAGTGCTTGCGCGCGGGAGGGAGAGCAGCAAGGCCGCGGCGACTGCCACGGCGAGGACTGTGCGCACGCGCGGGGGAATCGCCCGCGCCAGCCCGGGGCCGCTTTCCACGCAGGCCAGGCCCTTGCCAGCCCACGCAGCCAACAGCGGCCACAGGGGGAACAGGTAGCGGGTATAGACCAGCGGCACCATGGCTACCGTGAGCAGCGCCAGCCCCAGGAAAGAGCCAAGATAGAGGGTGGACGCGCGCGCGGGCGCGCGCTCGGCGCCGCTTGGCGATGACGATGGGTCTCTGCGGCCGACAAAGGCCAGGGCGCCGATGATGCCAACCGCCATCGTCGCCAGGAACACAGGGGAGACCAGGTAAAGCTGGGTCTCCTGACGCACGCGGCGCAGCCCGTCCACCAGTTGGCGCAGGCGGCCCGCGGACCACAGCGGCGGCATGTCCAGCGCCTGCGGCTGGTTCAACTGCGCGGTGCGCTCCAGGAAGACGCCATAGGGCCGGCCGTCAGCGTCCAGGCCATAGGCCGCATCCACATAACTCTGACCCTGGGCCATGCGCCCGGCAATGACAAAATTAAGGCTGCTCTTGCTTTCAAAGGCGACGCGATCGAGCGTCAAGCTGAGCCACAGGACATAGGGCGCAGCCACCAGGGCAAACGCGCACAGCAGCGCGACCATCTGCCGGCCCAGGGCGCGTCCATCGCGGCCTGCGGATGGACGCGGCGCGGCCCAACGGCGCAGGCCAAGCCACACCGCCACCAGCGCCAGCGCCAGCGCGCCTTCGATGCGCGTGAGATAGGCCAGGCCCAGGCATAGACCAGCGATCAACGCGGCGCGGCCTTGACCTGATTGGACGGCTCTCCAGCCCCAGGCTAACCCCAGAACCAGCAGCAGGGCGTACAGCGTCTCGCTCCATTCCAGGCTGCTGTACTCGATGAGCAGCGGCGCGCCGGCGGCCAGCAGCGCCGTCCACAGACCGGCGCGGCGATCGAAAAGCCAGGTCGCCAGCAGATAGGCGGCTGGGATCAGCGCAGCACCTGCCAGCAGCGAGATTAGCCGTGCGCTGCCCAGGGCATCGCCGTTCAGCGCGGCGACGAGCGCGATCAGCAGCGGATAGAGCGGCGGGGCAAACGGCTCCACCGCGCCCAGAATACCGACGTAGCCATGACCGGCCAACAGATTGCGGGCGATTGTAACATACGTCGTACCCTCGGTCAACACGACCGGATGACTGAGGTAGCCGGGCACGCGCAGCAGGGCGCCGGCCAGCGTCATCAGGGCCAATGCGAGCGGTACGGTTATTTGTGGTTGCCGGCTGCGCATCATACTTGCGGCTCTGCCCCGGGTTCAGGCAAATGGGTGAAGTCGAGCACCGCCTCACGACCGGCATGGCGCCGCGGCAAGCGAAAACAGAAGGTGGCGCCCTGGCCGTTCACGCCGGGGCTTTCAACCCAGATGCGCCCGCCGTGATGCTCCACGATGTGCTTACAGATCGAAAGGCCGAGGCCCGTGCCCTTGTATAGGCGATTGGAGCCGCCATCTACCTGGTAAAAGCGATCGAAAATACGCTGCTGTTCTTCGGGGGGAATGCCAATGCCTGAATCGCTAATGCGCAGCACGATGGCGTCGGCCTCCTCCTCGCCGTGCACGCGGATGGCGCCGCCGGGCGGGGTGAACTTGATGGCATTGTCCACCAGGTTGGTAACCACTTGTTCGACGCGCATGGGGTCTGCTTCGATGGTGGCAAAACTTGGCGCAACCTGGTTGATGATGTTGACTCTGCCATTGGCGGCCTGTGGCCCAAGTTTGGTCGCCACGTCGGCCACCAGGTCGCCGAGATCAACCTGCTCCATGCGCAGCTTGATTTGACCCGCCTCCATGCGGCTGAATTCCAGCAGGTCGCTAATCAGCCGCTGCAGTTGGTTGGTCTGTTCCTTGACGGTGCCCAGGAAGTCGCGCTGCAGATCGTTGACCGGGCCAGTTTTGCCCATCAGGATGATCTCAACAAAGCCCTTGATGGAATGAAGCGGCGTCTTCAACTCATGGGAGACCACGCTGAGAAAGTTGGTCTTCATCCGCTCCAGTTCCACGCGCGCCGTGATGTCGCGCAAGACGGTCACGACGCCGCGGCGCGCGCCATCTACGCTGGACATCGGAGACGCCAGGGCCTGGTAGGTATGCGCGCGACCATCGCGCGCGGTAATCAGCTCAATTTCGCGCACGATCGGCTGCTGCGTGCTGCTGAGCGTTTCTTCGATGACGGAAAGCAGCGGGCTGTGCGCCACGAGAGACGAGAGGGGTACGCCCGTGGCGACGTGGGGCACGCCGAAGATGCGCATCGCGACGGGATTCATCAAGAGCAGGCACAAGTGCGGATCCGTCACCAGCACGCCATCGCCAATTCCCACCACCACGGCTTCCAGTTCGCTGCTCTTTTCCCACGCTTCCTGGTAAAGTTGGGCATTCTCAATCGCGGTCGCCGCAAAGTAGGCGAAAGAGAGGCCTAGTTGGCGCTCTGGTTCGCCAAAGGTCACTTGGGCGCGGCTATCGCCCAGGTAGAGCGCGCCGATGGGTCGCTGCCGCGCGAGCAGCGGAATCACCAGGCACGAGCGCATACCCCAGCGGCGGAACAGCGCTTGTTGGCCCATCGCACGACTGGCCGCGGCGTCCACCACCATGACGGGCTGTTCACTGGCGAGGGCCTCAGCCGTCGCCGGCTCATCGCCCAGGACGATTTCAAACTGTTCGGCCAGGGCCTGACCCCCATCTGTGGTGATGCTGCCCATGAGCCGGCGGCTCTCTTGGTCGAGGACGGCGACCGCACAGTGACTCGCGCCGAGTAAATTGGCCAGGCGTCCCACAATGACTTGCAGCACTTCTTCCATCCGCAGCGTGGAGGTGAGCGAGCGCATGACCTCTTGCAGGGTGCGCAGTTCCAGCACGCGCTTGCCCAGATCCGTGGCCGTGCGCTGCAGGACACTCGTTTTTTGCGCCAGGTCGCTCTCCTGACGGGCCAGGGTATCATTGAGACTGTGCGCCCGATGCTGCCACTGCGCGACATACCATGTCGCCAGGCTGCCGGCCAGAATCCAGCCCCACAGCAGTCCATAACGCAAGAGAAAACCCTGTTCGCGTAGAAAGCCCAGGTTGCCGTGATGATACCACAAGACCAGGATGTAAAGTGGGCCAAGTGCGAAGGGCAGCCAGGCGATTTCTTGGCGTATCGCGGGCGCCAACAGGACCGCTTTGAGCGCCAGGAGGCCGTATAGGAGATACATCGGGCTGACCACCCCGCCGCTGATGGTGATCAGATAGCTGATGAAGGCGGCGTCCGCGCTGAAACCCAACCACAAGAGCCAGGCGGATGGGCGAATGTCGGTAATCCAGGTCAGAACGGTGGAGAGCAGCGCCACGAGCGCGTAGAGAAACCAGGCCAGCGACAGGCCGCCGCCAAAGGGCGAGAAATCGGCGGTCAGAACGATCACCGCGCCCAGCGCCAGCAGCAGCCAGCGCATCGGTACACCAATGAGCCGCTCCTGGCGGTAGGCCATCATCAGGTTAGGGGAGTCGAATGCAGCAAGCGTTGTACGTGTAGCCATGGTATCCAAAAAGAATCGGCTCAGCGGGCTGCCGGGAGCAGAGGAAAGCGCCAGATGCCCTGATCCGTGGCGGCCAGTAGATAGCTGCCGCGGCGATCGAAGGTGAGTGCATGGACAGCGCCAGGCCGCAGGCTGCGGTCGAGAGGCTGCCACGAGAAGCCGCGGTCATGACTGACCATGATGCCCGCGCCGTCCAGCGCCAGGTAGAGCGTTGCCGGGTCGTCCGCGGCCACGACCAGCGCTTGCGCCTGGGCTTGATCCGCCGGCGTCGGTTGGGCTATCGGCCCCATGCCATCCATCGAGTAAGGAATGGCGGCCCAGGACGCGCCGGCATCGGTGCTGGCGAACAAGGCGCCCTGCCCCCACGCGTAGAGATGAGCAGGTTGGGCGGCCGCCTCGGCCAACAACGTCACCGCGCCGGCCGTGAGCTGCGGGCTCTCCTCCCAGTGATCGGCCAACGGCGATGGCAGGCGCAGAATATGGCCGCCCGCGGTGCCAAGCAGCACCTGCGGCTGCGCGGGATCAATCATGCCGTCGCTCCGGCCTTCGCTGACGAGGATGACCGTGGCCGCCCCGACCTCTGCTCGCCAGGCGGGGGTTTGCTGCCAGATGCTGCCTCCATCAGAATTCACGAGCAGGCGCTGGTTGTCGGCCAGGTACACGGCGCCCAAAGGCCCCACAGCTACGACAGGGTTCTGATCGCTGCCGGCAAAGCTGCGCATCAGCTGCCAATTGGCGCCGCCATCGTTTGAGCTATAGAGGCCAGATTGATTGTCCGCGGCCAGCGTCACCAGCACATGACGGCCGTTGTGCGTATCCACGGCGAGGCGGTGCACCTCAGGCGCGCCCCACACGCCGTTACCTGGCAGCGCGTCATCAATCGGGCGCCACACGCGACGCTCGGCGTCGCCGCCAGGCGCGCTGGCGCTGGCTTGCATCAGCCCATCGGTGGGAGTCCATGCGTAGTAGAAGAACAACCCGTCAGCAAATCCTGTTGCCACGTGGAGCACGCTTTGTTCAGGCAGGCCAACCGTTTGCCATGCCGACTCTGTGGCTGCCAGCCGCATTGCGAGCAGGGGCAAGAAGAACAGGAACGAACCGAGCATCAGGTAGCGCCACGGCGGCGTTTGATGCAGCAATGTCATTGGCTTTCTCACC
>JBGAVB010000009.1:0-18963 GCA_044228345.1 Anaerolineae bacterium
ACCCTGTCACCCACGGCCAACTCGACCATCACCAGCGATGGACATTCCATCTCCGGCGTGCGCCTGCAATCGAGCCGCGGCACCGCGCGCCTCGATTTTCATATTCTGCGCAGCCCCGTAACCGCCGGCGCGTTCACCCTGGCCGTCACCAATACGACCAGCCTACCAGTGGCGCTTAGCGCGTTTGTGCAGGACAACCGCACGGCCTGGTTCGGCGGCGCCGAATGGACTGGGCCGCGCAACCCCGCGATGAGCGTCATCTGGCCCGCGACTGCCGACGCCGGCATTGTCGTGGCTTCTTACAGCACGCGCGGCTTCAGCGGCGGCCTGGATCCGGTGACGCCCGGGGGCCTCAGCGTGTTCAGCGGACAAGGGCCGCGTGTGGACGGCGAGCCGCTGCTCGATGTCGCGGCGCCGAGCAACTACGACGTGGCGACGGCGCTCGACCGTACGCAGACCGGGCAGTGGGGTCAGTATCGCTGGTTTAGCGGCACCAGCGGCGCGGCGCCGCACGTGGGGGGCGCGGCGGCTCTGCTGCGCCAGGCCCGGCCCGATTTGAATGCTGAGCAGATCAAGGCGGCCCTGGTGGCGGGCGCGCGCCGCGACAGCTTCACCGGCGCGCAGGCCAACGAGGCCTTTGGCGCGGGCAAGGTGGATGTGGCCGGCGCGCTGCGCCAGATTCTGCCCTTTGCGCCGCTGCGCGCCGCCCGGCTCAACGGCCCGGCGCCGACGCCCGATGGCGTGATGCTGCCCGGTGAATGGGACGCCGCGACGCATCTGCACCTGCCGCTGGCCTTCCTGACCAATACGCCGCAGCGGGGCGCGCTCGATCTGTGGTTGACGGCCTCGCCGGGCGCGAGCGACCGCCTGCTGATCGCGGCGCAGATCAGCGGCGTGCAGTCCACGGCCGGCGAGACGCTGTGGCTGTGGTTTGGCGGGGGCGATGTCAAATCGCTCAGCGCGAGCGCGGGCTGGCTCGATTGGCATTGGGTCAACGGCAGCCTGGTGTTGGACAGCGCGCAAAACGGCCGCGGCGCGACCGGTCAGGCGAACGGCGCGCTGATCTTCGAGCTGGGCATGCCGCTGGCGCCGCCCGACGGCGAGGATGCCCAGTTGACGCCGCTGCACGACAGCCTGTTTGCGGTGGCCTTCAGCCAGCCGTTCACCGACACCTTTGGCGTCGGCCGTGTGGCCGCGGGCGCGTGGCCGGCCGATTTCTATCTGGGGCAATGGGAAAAGCCAGGGCGCCTGGCGCTGACGCCCGCGGTCAGCGGCGACCTGACCGGTGATGGCGTCGCCGACGTGGTGGATGTGCAGCGCGTTGCCGCGCGTTGGGCCACTGACAGCCGGGATCCCGGCTACGATGCCGTGACCGATCTCAACGCCGATGGGTTGGTGGATCTGCTCGATGTGCAGATGGTCGCGCAGGGGTGGGGCGGTTGATCGGGGCGTTACGCGTTGAATCTCTGTACTGAGAGTAAGGATTTGCCTGCCACGAATTTCATGAAGGCGGACGGGACAATTCGTGTTAATTCGTAGCTGCTCCGGCATCTTGCGCCGACTGCAAGCCGCCGAATGAATTCGGGCCGCAAGGGCGTTCCGCCACCTGGCCGGCCTGCGCCGGCCAGCCGAGCGTCCGCGCGGGCGGACGCCCGGCGGTACGCGGTCAGGCGGGATTTCAAGCGCTCGTTTGCTTAACCGGGTTAGTGTTACGTCGCCCGCATGCGGTTGTTCTTTGGATTATGTTCGAGCTCGCACAGGCCGAGGGCTTCCATGAGCGGCGGCAGGTAGACGCCAAAGCGCCCGCGCAGGCCCTTCTTGAGACCGTACCAACCGCCGATGGGGTTGTTGGGGGAGCGCCCCCAGGCCTCCACCGTTCCCTCTTTAGCCGGCTTCTGTTCGTCCGCGCCGCCCAGTTCGACCCAATCGCCGGCTTGCTTGAGCATCGCGTGCAAGTCGTCCACGCAGCGGGCGTCGTACAGAAGAACGGTGCTGCCGACGGTGCAGACGAGGACGCGCTGGCCGTCTCTCTCCTCGACGTGCATGGTGTACTCGGCCGTGCCAGGCGGCGTCTTCAGCGCCCAGGGATTAGCTTTGGTGCGATCAAGCGTTGTCATCGTAGATCCTTTCTCATCCAGAAATAGGCAGATCCCGGCGGGTAATCGTGCAACGTACCAATGACGTAGTACCCGTGCTTTTCGTAGAAGGTGCGGGCCTGAAAATCGAAGGTTGTCAGGAAACAGCGCTGGCACCCGCGCTCGACGGCGATCGTTTCCGCGCTCTGCAACAGCGAGCTGCCCAGGCCGCGGCCGCGCAAGGTCTCCGGCAAGAAGAAGTGCTCAATCTCCAGCCATTCCCAATAGATGCTCGCCGCCAGCCCGCCGATGACGTTGCCTTCCTCGTCCTTGACGATCAAGTTCAGCGGGGTGATGGCGTCGGGCTGGCGGACTGCGCGATGATGAGCGGACTGGCGATTGTTGAATTCCCTGATCTGGGTGCGCAGGAACTCGGAGAATTCCTTCTCTTCACTCTCGGATAGGGTTGTCCCCGGCGCCATCATCAGCCTCATCCACGTCGCGGCTGGGCATCAATTCGGCCGTGCTTGATTTCTGCTATCATGTCATCCAAAGTCATATCCCTGAACAACTCGTCGCGCTCGACCGTGTAGTCGCCATAGCCTACGGTGAACTGGCCGACAAAGCGCATCGTGTCGACCAAGCCAATTTCCCTGCATAGGACACGAATCGCAGTCTGTGTCACCTCAGCTAGTGGTTTCGTTTGCACTACCATCGTTCAAGTTCTCCTATCAACTCGACCGGGGATACCACTTTCGTGCCCAACGGCTTGATCGTTCTGGCACGTTTTAGAAAACGGTCGTCGCAAGTGCAGAGGTAATCCGCGTGACCTACCTCGGCTGAGGCCAGGTGCAGCGCATCCAGCGGTTTGAGACCCGAACGGTTCAACTCTCTGGCGCGTTCCTCGACATCAGGCTCCAAGACTACAAATGATGTGGCCTTCGCCAGAGCTTCCAGAGCATACTGTTGCCGTGTGAGATTCGGATTCCGTTTGATCTCGAACATCAATGCTTCAGAGGACAGCAACTCGACATTCTCCGTGTCACACAAGGCCAGAAGACCCAAGACGGCTTCGGATTCCAGCAAGATACGGAGTTGGCTCTTGTTGTCAAGCGGACGCTGTAGGCTACAGGTGTCGAGATAGATCTTCATGCTCGGAGTATATCATGGATTGAGGGGAAAGAGAAGTCGTTCTCATGGTGTGATCCAGCCTGAAACGACTAGGCGCCAGTAACGTGCTGGCGCCGCTTGACCTCATGCGGGCCATGCTGCAATGAAAGTACGAATGTGGGTGAGTAAGCCGACTATCAGAAACCGTAGGCGGTGGCGTCGTCGAGACCGATGTAATCCACGACTTTCTCGTCGCGCAACGTCCAGATGTGCACCAGGAGGACGGCAAATGGTTTGCCGGTCTGTCTCACGACACCGTTCCAGTGGATGAGCACTACCACTTTGCTGCCCTGGGCGATTATCTCATAGGGGTTGAATCCCTGGATTTCGACGGCTTCATTGATCGCCTGGAAGAAGCCAACAATCTCCGCATGGCCGCGGCAGGGTTTGCCCCACTGACCTGGGAAATGGCCTTGTCCATACTGGTTCACCCAGGTGGCGTCTGGATCAACAAGCGAGAGCACGGCGGCGACATCGCCGCGGCCAAAGGCCTCATAGAGCTTCTGAATCACGAGCACATTCTGGTCTGCGGTTGACATAAAAGAAATTCTCCTGATCTGATCTGAATTACTCCTTCGCAGGGCTGCCGCTATCGGCAGTTCCATTTTGCTTCCCTGCGCGTGTCATGTCCAGACCAAGACGTGCTCATTCTTTGTTCACCTGTCAACGACCGCTGTGGCTCACGCCTGCGCCGGACGCGAATCATCCTCTCCCCACACGCGGGTTCTTGTCCTCCGCTTTGGCCTCCAGGATGATCAGCGGGAAGCCCCGTGCGTCGAGCAGCAGGAAGTCAACGAAGCCCTTGCTCGTCTTCTCGAAGTTCTCGCCCAGGGCGTCCAGATCAAGCGACTTGATCGTCACGCCAGGCTCAAGCAGGATGTTGGCGGGCGCGGCTCCTTCCGGAAAGAAGCGCCAGCCTGCGGCTTCGAGCAGCTTGTTGATCTTGATGCGGGCGGCGGCTTCTGGATTGGGCATGCGGTTCCTGTCTCGGTGTCGTGTGGTCAAGCGTTATGAGAAGCGGAATGTGGGTTCGAGGGATACTGCCAATTCGGGAATAGCCTCACCCGTGACGCGGCTGTAAAGCACATCAGGACAAAAATCAACATCATTGGGCCATACCAACGTGCCGGCTTCTGGATCAACGACAACTTGCCTGAAAAATTCTATATCCTCCAGGGGTTTGAACACCCCTCCACGCCCAAGAATCCGCGGTTGAAAATCCAGTTCCCCTTTCATCCCGTCTGTAAATTGAAGCTCTAGACGGTAGCCACTTAGATAACGCACTTTTTCTACTCGTGGAAGCATTTTCGCAACTCCTATTTCAACGGGTCAATCTTGCGCGCTGGTTGATCCACACGCATGAGTTCCCAATTCTCCAATAACTCGGCCTGATGCAAGGCAGCCCATTCGATCGCGAGCGCCAGGGCACGGCTCGGAAGCTGCCCTCGCAAGAGGGCAAGTGGGGCAATGCCAATTTGCGCTTCATCGGTGCCATAGATCGCATGAAAATGGGGTGGATTATGCTCATCGTAGTACATATAGATGGATATTCCAAAAAAACGACTGATTTGTGGCATATCCCTTTAACCTTTGCTCAACAAGCTAACGCTTTTCAAGGAACGTACCTTCTGATGCATCACAGCCAACTGAGTTCATCCTTCACGCAGGCTTGAACAGAGACGGGTGGACCACGCGCAACGCCTGGCCCTATTCTATCACGGAGTTGAGAAGAACTCAACCGCGCTCCCCAATTCGGCCCCAGTTTGGGTCGCCGGCAAAGCGCAGGATCACCCCACCTGGGCCAACGCCTCGGTGATCTCCCGCAGGCAGGCGGATGGTTGGCGCCAGCAGCGTTCGAGGTCCAGGAACACCGGCGTCCAACCGGCGGCGGCCAGCGCGTAGCGTTGATTGCTGGCTTCGCGCAGATTGCGCAGGCCGGCCGCGGCTGGCTGGCAGATGACCGCGACGCGACCGGTATTGCCGTAGAGGGCAAAGTCAATCAGCGGTCGTTCCGGCGTTTCGGCCACGCCCCACAGATCATCCGTGTCGGGCGCTTCGTCCCCCGGTGGATCGTCCCACGGCGCCTGGCGCTCGGCTTCCAGTCCTGCGTTCAAAAGCGCGCTCCAGAGGCGATCCTGCGCCGTTCCTTTGTCCCACAGATCGTTGATTTCACGCGCGCTGAGCAGGCGGCCAAGCGTCGTGGGGATGAAGGTGATGCGGCGCAGGCGCCGGCTGGGAATGGGCTGCGGCAGACGCCACAGCGGCCCCAACTCGATGCGGTAGTAGTCATCCTGCGCGCGCGGGTGCTGCGGCTCCGCGGGCAGCAACGCCACGCGGCGGGCAATGCCGACGCGGCGTACGGCTGCCAGGGTCGCCACTTGCCAGCGGTCAGCCGGGGGAAAGGCGCCCGTTTGATAAAACGCCAGGTAGTCGGCCGCCATCTGCGCAGGCGCACGCGCCACCGGCACTCGATACCAGCCTTCGACATCCGCCCGCGCCAAGTCGGCCGGCGCGGGCAGCACGGCCACCAGCACGCGCTGATGGCCCGGCGCAGGCAAATCGTTCATATTGAGCAGCACAGCCATAGGCGCCTCCTCACACTAGCTTTCGATCCATCTCCGCACGTCGGGGGCAAACTGCTCCAGATCGGCGCGCAGGCGCAGCAGAGCCAGGTCACGGCCGCGCGCTTCCAGCATGATGTCGAAATCGGGCAGGCCGCCGGCGCGCGCGCGGCGCAGCCAGTCAATGAACTCAAAAGGATTGACATAATCTGCGTGCTGCGTCCAGCGCGGGGCCGCCAGCAGGCGCCGGTGGCCGCCAGCCTCCGCGGCGGTCAGCAGGTTGAACGCGGTGCGCGGGGAAGCGAAATGGACTTTGGGCCGCACGCCGCGCGGCCAGGTGCTGAGCGCCAAGCCCAGGGCCTCGAATTCGTCCAGCCCATCTGGGTTGTAGACCAGGTGATGCAGGCGATCGAAAACCAGGCGCACGCCGGTTTGACGGTGCATCCACAGCACGTCGCTGAGGCCAAAGCGGTCATGGTCGTTTTCCAGCGCCACCCGTGCCTGCACGGCCAACGGCAGGCGGGCGAAGTGGCGGCAGAACCGGGCGCAGGCCGCGGCTTTGTCGCCGTAGATGCCGCCGGTGTGGACGACCACCACGCCCTCTGGCCCTGCGTCCAGGCGATCCAGTAGATCGGCCAGGCCAGCCACATGCGCCAGGCTGGCGGACGTCAGCGCGGCATCGTCGCTGTTGAGGATGACGTTGGCTTCCGCGTGGATGGTCACGCGCACACGGTCATGGCGCAGCCGCGCGGCCGTGTGGGCCAGCTCGGCCTGGCATTGATCCATCTGACCGGCCAGTTCAGACGGCTGGGAAAAGGCCAGGTGCGGCGCCAGGCGGCTGGAGAGGCGATAGAAGTGGATGTGCATTTGCGCCAGGTAGCGCAGAATGTCGCGCAGGTAGGCAAGGCTCACACTGAGATGCGGGCCTTGCCTACCTGGCGCCTGGGGAGAACGGCTGTCATAGGCTCGTAAACCGGGGCGCCCCTGCACAGCGACGGGAAAGCCGAGATGCACTGGGGGACCTCACTGTCTGGTTCAGGCTGGCGTCAACGCCGGCGCGCCTTCAAACTGGCCCATGAGCACCGGGCCGATGCGCTCCAGCGCCCAATCAATCTCCGCCCTGCTGATGACCAGCGGCGGGGCAAAGCGAATCACATGCTCGTGCGTTTCCTTGCACAGCAGACCCTGGCGCATCAGGGCTTCGCAAAAGCGCCGCGCGCCGCCGGCCTCATGCTTCAACTCCACGCCGATGAACAGCCCTTTGCCGCGCACTTCTTGCACGAAGGGGCTGCCGATGGCGCGCAATTTGGCCTGGAAATAGTCTCCCATCCGGGCCGAGTTTTCGATCAGATTCTCTTCCACGAGCACTTTCAAGGCCTCGCGCGCCACCGCGCAGGCCAACGGGTTGCCGCCGTAGGTGCTGCCATGATCGCCGGGACGGAAGACGCTCAGGATGTCCGCCGAGGCGAGCACAGCCGACACCGGGTAGCAGCCGCCGGAGAGCGCCTTGCCGATGATCATCACATCGGGCTTGACGTTTTCATAGTCGCAGGCGAACAGCTTGCCGCTGCGTCCCAGGCCGGATTGAATTTCATCGGCGATGAAGAGGACGTCATGCTCCTCGCACAGGGCTTTGGCCCATTTGAGATAGCCGGCGGGCGGGATGTGAACGCCGCTCTCGCCTTGAATCGGCTCCACCAGGAAGGCGACGGTGTTGGCGCTGAACGCGGCTTCCAGGCTGCGCAAATCGCCGAAGGGCACGACCTTGAAGCCAGGCGTGAAGGGGCCAAAGCCCGCGCGGTACTGCGGCTCGGTGGAGAAGCTGATGATGCTGATGGTGCGGCCGTGGAAGTTGTCGGCGCAGACAATGATTTCGGCCTGATCTTCGGGCACCTCGCGGCGCTGATAGCCCCATTTGCGCGCCATCTTCACCGCGGTCTCCACCGCCTCCGCGCCGGTGTTCATCAGCAGCGCCATCTCGTAGCCCGTCACGCGGGCCAGATCTTGCAGAAACAGTCCCATTTGATCGTTGCGGAAGGCACGCGAGGTCAAGGTCAGCGTTTGCGCCTGGGCGATGAGGGCCTGCACGATGCGCGGGTGGCAGTGGCCCTGGTTGACCGCCGAGTAGGCGCTGAGGCAGTCCAGGTAGCGCCGGCCCTCGACGTCGGTGACCCAAACGCCCTGGCCCTGGGTGATGACGACGTTCAGCGGTTTGTAGTTGTGGGCGCCGTAGGTTTCATCGAGGTGAATGTAATCTGGTGTGAGCATCATATTTCTCTTCCTTGAGAATTCTTTGGATTCTGCTGCTTGCTGGCTCGCTGGCGTCGGGGTGCAGCGCCATGGCTTGCCGCGCACGCCAACGCCAGGCCGCTGCCACCCAATTGTAGCACAGCGGCTGCGCCTAGTCTACCAGATTGCGCGCGGCTTGACACTGATAATCATCAGGTTGCGCGGGCTTGATTGGCGCGGTTGATTGCCGATTCCCCTGGCGTTATGGTACAATGGCAACCAGGCGCTTGCGCTCCAGCGTAACGATGTCCTGGCCTGCGTGGTCTAACGAAGATCCGGATCGAAAAATAGCGAAAGTGCGAAAGACGTTCTTGGATGAAACGAATTGTTGACCTGGGTTGGCTTCCGACCGCCCTGTTCACCATCTGCCTGTTGACTCTGCTGCTGGCCGGCACGCGCGCGGCCGCAGCCGAGACCGGCATCACATCGCCGGCCACAGGCGATGCCGTGATGGGCACGGTGACGATTCGCGGTACGGCCACGATTGACAACTTTCAGCGTTACGAAATCTATCTGATCCCTGACGGCGCGCTGGTGCAGCGCATCTGGCTGACGACGGTCGCGCGCGTGGTGGTGGATGGGCCGTTGTTCGAGTGGTTCACGCCTCCTTATCCTGATGGCCGCTACAACCTGCAGCTGCGCCTGGTGACGCAGACCGGGGATTACCGCGATTACTACACCAGCAGCATTTACCTGGTCAACCAGGCCAGAATCCACGCCACGGCTGATGCCCGCGCGACGGCCGCCGCGGCCGCGACCCTGACCGCGACGGCGCGCCCGCCTGGCGCCACGGCAGAGCCAACCGAACCGCCGACGGCCACGCCGACGCCAACCGCCACGCCCACGCCTCTGATTGCGACCAGCGTGCTGACCATCACAGAGCCATTAGCCGGCGTCCCTCTGCGTGGCGTGGTGACGATTCGGGGCACGGCCAATATCACCGGACAACTGGGCTATCAACTGCACTTGGGGCTGGACAACGGCTTTACGGCCAATATCACCGGGCAATTGGGCTATCAACTGCACCTGGGGTTGGACAACGGCGAAGGCTTCGATCTCCTGCGTGCGGTTTCAGGGACTGTGCCGGGCGGCGTGCTTGGCGTCTGGAATACGCGACGCTGGCCTGATGGCGTCTACGCGCTGCGGCTGCGCGTGAAACTACGCGGCGGCGAGCTGCGCGATTTGCTGCTGAGCGGCTTCGAGACGGCGAACGGGATACCTCTACCCGTGCCAACCCCTACACCGACGCCGGTTCTGGCGGGGCCAGGCATCTACGGCCCGCGCAGCGACCAGACGATCAGCGGCCAGGTGCGCATTTGGGGTTGGGCCAGCGGGCCGGGCTTTGTTCGTTATGATCTGCATGTGGCGCGCGCGGGCAGCGACGATTGGCTGTGGCTGACTTCCAGCAGCCAGCCGATTGAACGCAACACCCTGGCGCTATGGGATACGGCGCGCTACCCCGCCGGTCGCTACGACCTGCGCCTGCGCATTGTGTTTGCCGACGGCAACTACGACGAATACCTTATGCCCGGCATCGAGGTTGTCAAATAGGCTGATGCTAATCCGAATCTGGGAGCTCAGCTGGCGTCTATCTGCTCCACTGTCAGCCGAGCGGACTTACCCAAAATCCTCACCGCCGTAATTGTCGAAGTGTAGTTTTTATGCTACGATAGCTTCATGCAAGATAATGCCAGGGTCGAGATCCTTGAATATCTGACAGAAGACGGTCGCAATCCGTTTCGAGAGTGGCTGTTAAGTCTGCGTGACGCGCCAACGCGGGCGCGAGTGCGGGTGAGACTCAATCGAGTTCGTCTCGGCAACTTCGGCGATAGCCACAGCGTTGGCGGTGGTGTGAGCGAGCTGCGCTTACCGCTTGGGCCTGGGTATCGCGTCTATTATGGTCGCAGGGGCAATACCCTGGTCATTTTACTCTGCGGCGGTGACAAGGGAACGCGGGCGCGTGATATTCAGAGCGCGCAGGCCTATTGGGCAGATTACCTGAGGAGAATCATATGAGCGAGGTAACAGTCAGGTATGAAGATGGGTTACTGGCAGATTTGACCGATGCCGAGGAAGCGGCAGCTTACCTCAATGCGGCGATCGAGGATGGAGACCAGCAGGTGTTTCTGTTGGCGCTGCGCGACGTGACCCAGGCGCACAGAATGACCCATATGGCGCGCGATGCCGGTCTGAATCGCGAGAACCTTTACAGACTGCTTTCCGCGACAGGTAATCCTCAGCTATCCAGTCTCAATGCCTTGCTGCACAGCCTTGGGCTGCGCCTGGCTATCGAAGTTGAGCACAAGCGGGCGGCTCAAGCGTCTCACGCGGCAGCGCTGGCTGAAACACCGGCGGCTTACCACGAAGATGCCGCGTAGGGCGGCGCTCTTGGCGTCAACCGAAAGCCCCGCTGGCGCCTTGTGGTGGATTAAGTCTGTCGCCCCGAACTTGTTCGGGGATCCCCGTTCACGCTGTTCGATTTAAGGCGGCAGGAGCGGGACGATGGCCTGCTGCACCGGCTGGGTCGTCACTTCAGCGAAGCCCTCGCCCACAATCATGTTGATTTCACTGCGCACACCGAACTCCGCCAGGTAGATGCCTGGCTCGATGGAAAAACCGACGCCCGGAATCAGTGTGCGCTCATCGTGCGTCTCCAGGTTGTCCATGTTGACGCCGTTGCCATGGCCGTTGGTGTCAATGCTGTGGCCGGTGCGATGGAAAAAGGCGGCGCCATAGCCGGCGCGCTCAATGACGGCTCGCGCGGCGTCGTCCACCTCGAATCCCTGCACGCGCTGCCCCGCCCTGAATCGTTCCTGGATGAACTGCACGGCCGCATCGCGCGCCTGCGCCACGATGTCGAATATCTGGCGGTGGGCCGCGGGTGCTTCCGCGCCGGCAAAGGCCACCCACGTAATATCAGCAAACACGGCGCCCGGCTGGTCGAGCTTGGCCCACAGATCGAGCAGGACAAAATCGCCCGCCTTGAGGAAGTGCTGACGCGCCGTGGTTGGCGCGTAGTGCGGATCGCCGCTGTGCGCGTTGATGCCGACGATGGGCGGATGATCGGTGATCAGGCCAGTTTCGGCAAAACGCTGCATCACGAACTGCTGCCCATCCACTTCGCCGGGTGATCGGCCGGCGCGCAGCTCGGCCGCCAGCCAGGCAAAGCACTCGTCTTTGATCTGGTTGAGCAGGCGCGCAGCCTCACAATGCTGCGCCAACTGCGCGGGCGTCCAGCGCGCCTGCACCCACTGCACCAGGTCAGCCGAAGAGACCACCTCCACGCCCAGGCTGCGGATCATCTCCATCGTGCCGGCGTCGACGCGCGCCACGTAGGGAATGGCGCCGCCAGGCGAGTATTCCATGGCGATGCGCCGCGCGGGGCCGAGCAGGTCCTGGATCCCGCGGGTCAGTTCTTGCCAGGTGACATACGTATGCACCAGCTCGTTCGATCCGCTGAACGGGCCGGCCTCGATGCGGTGGACGAGTCTGGCGGCCTGGCCGTGGGCCGGAATCCAGTAGGCCCAGCGCCGGCTGAAGACGCCTTCTGGGGGCAGCCCGGCCACCTGCGCGGCGATCGGATTCATGCCGCGGAAGTCGAACAAGAGCCAGCCATCGAGGCCGACGTGTTGAAGAGCGTTTTGGATTTCTGCAAGGTCTGTCATCGGTTGGTGTTCCTGGTTCTATGACTGATCAAGGGGCGCGGCGCGCTTGACGAAGGTCTTCAGGCGCCGTTCCAAGTCGCGGCGTTCGAGGAGGACTTTATGCTGGCAGGTGAGACAGCGAATGCCGATGTCCGCGCCCAGGCGCACCACTTCCCAATCATAACCGCCGCACGGATGCGGTTTGCGCAGGCGGACAACATCACCCAAAGATAATTCCAGTGGCATGGGTTCATTTCCTCCTCACGTCACATCATTATACACCGTTCGTTCTATCTGCCCAAAGCATCCCCCAGACGCATAGGGGATGTTGCCGCGCGCGCCTGCCGCGTCTCCGCGCATCCTGGTCCGCACTTTGTAGTCTGCACTTTGTACTCTGTACTCTGCACTCTGCACTCTGCACTCTGCACTCGGCACTTTGTACTTTGTACTTTGTACTTTGTCCTCTCCCCTCTGTACTTTGCACGCCGCGCGCGGTATAATTCAAGCGCAGCGGCCAGACGATTTTGCGCCGCTGACCTGATCATCCCCCGCGGAGACAACTATGCGACAACGGTCGTGGCGCCAGCGTTTGATTCTGGCTTTCTATGGTTTCCTGGTCGTGCTGACCATTCTCAGCGGCGCACGTCCCGCCCGTGCGCAGGCGGGGAACGTGGAGGTGCTGACCTTCCGCGGCCCGGTGACGCCGATCCTGGTCAGTTACCTGGAACGCAGTATTGCGCAGGCGCAGGCCAATGGCAGCCAGGCCGTGATCCTGCAGCTCGACACCCCTGGCGGCGGCATTGACCTCATGCAGACCGTTATCCAACTGCTGCTCAAGTCCGATGTGCCGGTCGTGGTCTATGTCAGTCCCAGCGGCGCGCACGCCGGCTCGGCCGGCACGTTGATCACCTTCGCCGCGCACGTTGCGGCCATGGCTCCCGGCAGCAGCATCGGCGCGGCCAGCCCCGTAGGCGAAGGCGGCGCCGAGCTGCCAGACACGATCAAGAGCAAGCTGGTCAACATCCTGACGGCCGATGCCGAGAATCTGACGAAACGCCGCGGCGACAAGGCGGTCGAATTTGCTCGCCAGGCCGTGGAGGAAGCGCGCGCAGCCACGGCCGATGAGGCCAAAGCCCTGGGCGTGATTGATTTCATCGCCCGTGATCTGGATGACCTGCTGGCGCAGATGAACGGCTTTACGGTCACGGTCAACGGGCGCGAGCAAACCTTCCACACGGAAGCGGTGCAAACCAACGAGGTGCCGCTTGGGCTGCTCGAAGATCTGCTGAACGCGGTGACGAACCCGAGCATCGCCGCCATCCTGTTGACCTTGGGACTTAACGCCCTGCTGTATGAACTGTCCAGCCCTGGCGGGTATGCGGCGGGCGTCGTTGGCGTGATTGCGCTGCTGTTGGCTTTCTATGGCCTGGGCGCGTTGGAGGCAAACTGGGTCGGCCTGGGGTTCATCATCCTGGCCTTTGCCCTCTTCATTCTGGACATCAAAGCGCCTACCCACGGCGCACTGACCGTGGGGGGCGTGGCTTCGTTCGTCGTAGGAGCAGGCATCTTGTTCAATACACCGTACACGGCCGTACCCTGGCCGGCCATCATTACGCTGGCGCTGTTTACCGCGGCCTTTTTTGCCTTTGCCGTGGCCAAGGCCCTCAGCGCCCAACGCCGACGCCCGGCCACCGGTGCAGAGGCGCTCATCGGCAGCCGCGCGGAAGTACGCACGGCGTTGGAGCCGGCCGGCCAGGTTTTCCTCAACGGCGAACTGTGGCAGGCCCAAATCAACGAAGGCAGTGCACCCATCAGCGCGCAGGTCGAAGTGACGGGCCGTCAGGGCATGCGCCTGCTGGTGCGCCGTATCGTCTGAGGAGCTGACCGCCCCATGCCAACCATCATCAGTATTAGCCAACTCATCAGCGATATCAAGAGCACTGTGCAGGCCAATTATGCGCTGCAAGACGTGTGGGTGCAGGGCGAGGTGTCGCAGTTCACGCAGGCGGCCGGCTCAGGCCACTGCTACTTCCGCCTGAAGGACGGCGCGGCGACGTTGGAGTGCGTCATGTGGCGCGCGCAGGCGGCTTTCCTGCGGCGTTTGCCCGCGCACGGCGACCTGGTGCAGGCGCATGGCAAGGTGGATGTCTACCCGGCGCAGGGTCGTTTGCAGTTGGTGGTTGACCTGCTGCAGCCCACGGGCCTGGGGCAGTTGAACCAGGCTTTCGAGGCGCTCAAGGCGCGGCTGGCAGCCGAAGGGCTGTTCGACCCGGCGCGCAAGCGGCCGCTGCCGGCCTGGCCGCAGCGCGTGGGCATCGTCACCTCGGCCGATGCGGCGGCGCTGCGCGACATCCTGCGCACGCTCAAGGCGCGCTTCCCGTTGGTGGAGGTGCTGTTGGCCTCGACGCTGGTGCAGGGCAGCGAGGCGCCGGCGCAGATCGAGACCGCCATCCAGCGGCTCAATCGCTGGTCGGCCACGGTGGAGCCGATAGATGTGCTCATCGTGGCGCGCGGCGGCGGCTCGCTGGAAGAACTGTGGGCGTTCAATGAGGAGCGGGTGGTGCGCGCCCTGGCCCGCAGTGCGATCCCCGTAGTCAGCGGCGTAGGGCATGAGGTTGACTTCACAATGGCCGATTTCGTGGCTGATGTGCGCGCGGCCACACCCACGGCCGCCGCCGCCGTGGTGGTGCCGGATCAACGCGACCTGACGGCGCAGTTAGCCGCCGCGGCCGAAGCGCTCACCGCGCAGATGCAGGCGCGGCTGGCCGCGGCCCGGCGTGAGGTGCAAGCGCAGCGCCGGCTGCTGCGGCGGATTTCGCCCCAACAGCAAATTGCGTATCGCCGCCAGCGCATTGACGAGCTGCTCTACCGCGGCCAAACGCGTATCCAGGCGCGCATCGCGCTGGCGCGGGCGCGCATCGCCACGCAGCAGGCGCGGGTTGCGGCGCTCAACCCGCAGCAGGTGTTAGCGCGTGGTTACGCCATCGTGCAGGTGAAGGCCAGTGGGGCCGTGGTGCGCCAGGCGGCGCAGGTTACGCCGGGAGAGCGCCTGCGCGTGCAGGTGACCGGCGGCACATTCGAAGCAGAGGTGACGGCAGATGACATTTGAGCAAGCGTTTCGGCGCCTGGACGAAGTGGTGGGCAAGTTGGAGCAAGGCGATCTGGCGCTTGAAGAATCGCTGGCGCTGTACGAAGAAGGCATGTCGTTGGCCGACCTGTGTAACGGGCTGCTGGACAAGGCCGATTTGCGAGTGCGCCAACTCGTCGCCACACCTGGCAGCGATACCCTGACCGCGGTGGATTTCGACGGCTGGAGCGAACGCGACGCGTAGCGGGCGATTGCGGCGGCAGGCAGCCTTGAACTGAAGTTCAGGCTGATAGTTGAAGTCCGCTGAAGCGGACTGGGCGCAATTGGTGGGTGACCGCCTGATTGTCGGTTGATTGTAACTGCTCAGGCGGTGCGCCGGCGGCGGATCGGCGATTGAAATCGCACCTGATGGGCGTTCCGCCGGGCGTCCGCCTGCGCGGAGGCGAGGCTGGCCGGCGCAGGCCGGCCTTGCGGCGGAACGCCCCTTCGTCCCGAATTCATTCGGCGGCTTACGCTGTGCGGGGGATCAGGCGTTTTCGCTGGCGCAGGCAGGGCAGAGGCGGGGATTGCTGAGCTGCTGTTTGTGGCGCGTACAGATGGCAAACACCTCCATGCGTTCGCCGAGCAGAAAACGGCGCTTGATGGCGCCTTCCAGGGCCAGGTAACGCGTGTTGGTCTCGCGCAGAATGCCTGGCACCGGGCAGGTGTTGCACACGTTTGGATTCCAGGCCGCAGATTCCCGACTCTTGGGCAGGCGACATTCCTTCACCTCGCGGCCGCGATGATAATCCTCGAAGTAGAAACGACAGTCAATACGTGCCGGCATAGTTACTCCATCGTTACAGAATGACCAACCCGATTCCCACCAGCGTGATCAGCGCGCCGATGATGCTGCTCAGGCTCGGAATTTCGCTCAGGAACAGAACGCCCAACAGGACGCCTCCTGTGACTTCCTGGGTGGCAACCAGGTTGACGTAAGTGACATGCACGCGGCGCAGGGCTGCGTTATAGAGCGTATGCCCAAAGCCCAGCGGCAAAATGCCCAGGCCGACGACGGCCAGGATTTGCTGCCAGCCGTAGGCCGCCGGGTGAAAGTTGACGACCGCGGCTGGTATGGCCCACAGCGCGGCCAGCCCATAAACCAGCCCGGCGTAGGTCAGCAGGGGATACGCGGCGCGCTGCGAGCGTCCGGCTACCGAGTAGAGGCCAAACGTGATGGCCGAGCCAAGCGCCAGCAGATCGCCAAAGGCCATGGCCGCGTTCCAGGTCGGCTCGAAACTTGCCAGAATGGCGACGCCGACCACGGCCAGGGCGACGCCCCCCCATTTGCGCTGCGGCATCGGCTCTTTCAAGAACCGGGCGGACGCCAGGGTGACGAAGATCGGCGCCGTGTAGACGATGGCGAGCGAATGGGCGATCGTGGTGTAGTTGAGCGAGGCGATGTAGAACAAAAAATGAAGCGCGGTGATCAGTCCGAACACCACGAAACGCCCCCAGTCGCCGCGCGCCACCCGCAGGGGCTGCCGACTCACGCGCGCCAGGGTCAACACCGCCAGGCTGGCGACCAAGAGGCGCCCGGCGGCAATTTCGTAGGCGCTGAGCGGGGCCGCCCAGCGCACCAAGACGGGACTGGTGGAGAAGAAGAAAACGGCCAGCGCCACCAGGAGCAGGCCTTTGCGTTGTTCAGTCACGCGCGCACCGGGATCATCGAGGGCCAGGCGCCAGGCGTGTGGGTCATTCGAGATTCGCGCATCTACTTCGGCAGCAGATAGGGCAGCACATAGCCCAGCGCCATGCTCAAGATCAGGAACAGGCTGAGAATGATCAGCACGACCTGACGCCAATCGCGCTTGGGCGTATTACTTGATTTGCGAGTCATTCTTTGGAATCCTCCAGGATGGCTGAGTTACCGAACACTGTACCATAATTTACCCTTCCTGCAAGTGTTTGACAAATTACGCGGCCTCTCCTATAATCCGGCCCAATCTTCTCGTCCTCAGCCGTCTTGCGAAACGCCCCCCAATCGCCATTCTCTGGGCCATTGCCCAACAACTTTGCCAGTCTAGTAAGTTTGTAGTCAGGAGGAGAACGTATGTCCAAGCGAGTGTACGGTCTGTTTACCCTATTGTTGGTTGCCTCGGTGCTGTTGACAGCCTGCGGCGGTGCAGCGTCCACCACGGCGCCGGCGACTAAGGCGCCGGAAGCCACCAAAGCGCCGGCCGAAACCGGTAAGACCATCAAAATTGCCACCCAAAGCCCGCTCTCAGGCGGCAGCGCGGCCGTGGGTGAAGGCATCAAGAACGGCGCCCAGTTGGCGGTTGAGCAGCTGAGCGACGGCTTGAAGGCCATGGGCTTCACAGTCCAAATTGTGCCCTTCGATGATCAGGGCAAGCCGGAAGTGGGCGTGGCCAATGCCAAGAACATCGTGTCTGACCCCGCGATTTTGGGCGTGGTCGGGCATTACAACTCCGGCGTGGCGATTCCATCCTCGGAAGAGTACCACAATGCCCAACTGGTGCAGGTGTCGCCGGCCAACACCAACCCCAAGATCACCGATCGTCTCTATCCCGAGGTGAACCGCGTCTGCGGTCGTGACGACATCCAGGGCGTTGTGGGCGAGCAGTTCGCGCTGAAGAAGCTCGCCGTCAAGAGCGTCTACATCCTGCACGACAAGACCACCTACGGCCAGAGCATTGCCGACTTCTTCCGCCAGGCGGCCGAGAAAGACGGCATCAAGGTGCTCGGCTTCGAAGGCACTGAAGAGAAGGCCAATTTCGACCCGATCCTGACGCCGATCCAGGCCGCTAATCCGGATCTGGTCTACTTTGGCGCGATCTTTGACCAGGCCGGCATTCTCTTCAAGCAGGCGCGCGACAAGGGCATCAAGGCCACCTTCATGGGACCGGACGGACTCGACAGCGCGGACCTGGTGAAGATCGCCGGCGAGGCTGTCAACGGCATGTACTACACGACCGTGGCCGGCCCGGTCTCCTACTACCCGGAAGCCGCGAAATTTGCGGCTGATTACAAGGCGCGCTTTGGGAAGGATGCCGAACCGTTTGGCGCGCAGTCCTATGACAGCGCGGCCCTGATCCTGAAGGCGATCGAAAACGCGGCCAAGGCCAATAACAACCAGATGCCTACCCGTCCCGCCGTGCGTGATGCGGTGCGCGCGTTGAAGGATTTCAAGGGCATCACCGGCACGATCAATTTCGACAGCAAGGGCGACCCGGCCGTTGCCAACTACTTCGTCATCCAGGTCGTCTCGGCTGACCCGGCGAAGTGGGGTGAGAATAAGGCCGTCGAGACGCTGGCGATCCCCGCGCCGCCGCCGCCGGCCCAGTAATCTCGAGGATTTGGAGTGCGGTGACAGGTCGCCGCCTGTTTGGAGTGCGGCGGCACGTCGCCGCCCTCCAAACCGCATAGAGAAACAGGGGTTTTGTCAGCTTCCCCATCTGCGGAAAGCGATGCGATGTCGAGATTTCAACTCCGAACACTCCGTGAGCTCTTCACCCCACTGGTTCGAATTGTCACGTTTGCTGTGATCAGTTCGCTGGTGATGTCCCTGGTTGTTTTGATTCTGGCGCTGCTCCTGCGCGGCAGCCGCACCGACACCAACTTGATGGTGGCAGTCGTTGCGCTCCTGCCGCAGACCGTCATTGATGGGATTACCCTGGGTTTTCTCTACGCGCTGATCGCTCTCGGCTACACGATGGTGTACGGCGTGTTGGAGTTCATCAATTTCGCCCACAGTGAAATCTACATGGTCGGCGCGTTTGCCGGGGCTGAGTTGGCGCTCACCTTGCAGGCGGCTAATCTCCTGCTGGCGATGCCGCCCCTGCTCTATGTGGTCTTGGCCGTTCTCGTGGGCATGATCGTCAGCGGCTTGTTGGCGGTGACTGTGGAGCGCATCGCCTATCGCCCGCTGCGCAATGCCCCGCGCCTGGTGCCGCTGATTTCGGCCGTCGGCGTCTCCTTTTTTCTGCAGGATGCCGTGCGCCTGTTCGAGAGCTTTCACCGCAACGCCTTCTACCTCACCTTCCCCTCCTTGCCTGCGTTCGACCGCCGCCTCATCTTAGGCTCACTTCCCACCGCCACCGGCGGCATGATTGACGTCGGTATTTCGGTCAAGGTGA